>DATCXH010000521.1:0-2454 GCA_036565925.1 Vicinamibacterales bacterium | reverse complement strand
CTTCCCGAACCCCGAACCCCGAACCCCGAACCTTGAACGCCGAACCAGAACCAGGAACCAGGAACCTGGAACCTGGAACCCGGAACCTGGAACTTCAGAGCTTCAACGATGCATCCGCGCTGAGCGTCCAATCCGATCGCTGGCCGGCGCGCAATCGGCGCAATCCAGCCGCGGCAATCATCGCCGCATTGTCGGTCGACAGCGCCAGGCTGGGAATGAACACTGGGATCTCGCGCGACTCACCGCGCGTCCTCGCGTCGGCGCGCAGCCGGCTGTTGGCCGAAACACCTCCGGCAATGCCAACGCTTCGCGCGTCAGCATATCGCGCCGCGTCGAACAGCCGCTCGACCAGCGTCTCGACGACCACGCGTTGGAAACTGGCGCAGACATCGGCGATCTCGGCGGTCGGCAACGGCGCGTCCGGAGCCAGACCGAGCGACTCGCGTCTGGTCGTCACGTATCGGAGCACCGACGTCTTCAGGCCGCTGAAGCTGAAATCGCGGCGTCCTGGCAGATGCGGCTGATTACGGTCCGCATGTGTGAGACGCGTTTTGGGAAACAGAATCGCGCGATCGTTCCCCGCCGCGGCCATGCGATCGATCACCGGGCCGCCCGGATACCCAAGCCCCAGCAGCTTGGCCACCTTGTCATACGCCTCGCCCGCTGCATCGTCTCGCGTGCGCCCGAGCAGCTCGTACGAACCGGGTTCCGTCACGCGATAGAGACTGGTGTGACCACCTGAAACGACAAGAACGACGGCGGGCAGCGGCAGCTCACCGTGTTCGAGCACGAGCGACTCGATGTGCCCCGCGAGGTGATGGACGCCGATGAGCGGCACCGATCGCGACCAGGCCAGCGCTTTCGCGAACGACAGACCGACCAGCAGCGATCCGACGAGACCGGGCCCACTCGTCACCGCGATCGCGTCATAGCCCGACGCACCATCCGAGAGGGCGCGTTCGACAACTCCGCAGATGTCGCGAATGTGCTGTCGCGCCGAAAGCTCTGGCACCACACCGCCCCAGGCTCGATGAATCTCGACCTGCGAGGCGACGACGCTCGATCGCAGTTTCCACGGACGATCTACGTCGCCGGTTTCTTCGACCAGCGCCGCCGCAGTTTCATCGCAGGACGTTTCGATGCCGAGGACTACCATCGATTCGAGCAACTCTCACTGACTGCGCGAGCGTGACGACCCACAGAGGCGCAAAGGCACCGACTGTGAAGCGGTTCGCAACTACGGGGCACTCACGGTCGCGCCCTCAAACAGTTGCGCGAGGGACTCTGCAAATGGCGCGCGCGCGATGCCGCGCTCGGTGATGATCGCCGTCACATAATGGGCCGGCGTCACGTCGAACGCCGGGTTGCGGATCTGCGCTCCGTCCGGGGTCAGACGGTTCGACCCGACATGCGTGACCTCGCGCTCGTTGCGCTCCTCGATGGGAATCCGGCTGCCGTCGGCTGTATTGAGATCGACCGTCGACAGCGGGGCGGCAACGTAGAACGGAATACCGTGCTCCTTGGCGAGCACGGCGACAGTGTAGGTCCCAATCTTGTTGGCGACGTCGCCATTGGCCGCGATGCGATCTGCGCCGACAACAACCAGATCGACCTGGCCCTGCCGCATCATCGCGCCCGCCATGTTGTCAGTGATGACGGTTGTGTTGATGCCATCCTTGACCAGTTCCCATGCGGTCAACCGTGCACCCTGCAGAAACGGGCGAGTCTCGTCAGCGAGCACGGCGATCGTTTTCCCTTGCTCGGCCGCGGCGCGAATGACGCCGAGCGCCGTCCCGTAGCCCGCCGTCGCGAGTGCGCCCGCGTTGCAATGCGTCAGGATGCGCGCTGACGAGGGCACCAAGGTGGCGCCGTGTGCCCCCATCGTCCGGCAGCTCTGCACGTCCTCGTCGTGAATGGCGCGAGCCTCCGCCACGAGTCGCTTCTTGATCTCGTCCACCGACTGGCCATCCTGCGCCGCAGCGGCAAATGCCTTCTTCATGCGCTCGATGGCCCAGAACAGATTTACCGCGGTCGGACGGGTACCGGCCATCAACTCGCAGGTCTTTTGAAACTCGGTCGTAAACTGCTTCGTCCCGGTGGCACGGCTGCGGGTCATGCCGACTGCGATGCCCATCGCCGCGGCAACGCCAATCGCCGGTGCGCCGCGAATCACCATCGTCTTGATGGCCTTGGCGACCTCGTTGGCCGTCTTACACGTCACGTAGACCTCGGATGCCGGCAGCTTGCGCTGATCGATCATCACGACCGCATCGTCTTTCCACTCGATAGTTGGAAGCATCGAGATCGATGATATCGCGCCACCGCGCTGGCGCGGCGGCGGTAGCGGCGAGTCTTCAGACCCGGTTCTGCGTAGAGGCGGGTCTTCAGACCCGGTTCTGCGTAGAGGCCCGGTCTTCAGACCCGGTTCTGCGTAGAGGCCCGGTCTTCAGACCC
>DATCXH010000021.1:0-9549 GCA_036565925.1 Vicinamibacterales bacterium | reverse complement strand
CTCGATGGATTCGGCGAGCTGTTTCGGATGATCAGCTTCCACCAGATCGGATCGGCGGCGATGATGAGCCGCGCCACCGCAGGCACAGTCGGACGCAAAGCAATCTTTGTGTTGCCCGGCTCGCCCGCGGCGGTGCGTCTGGCCATGGAGAAGCTGATCGTGCCCGAGCTCGGTCACGTCGTACAACAGCTCTCCAAGTGACGTGCGCTAGTTTTGTGTGATTGGCACCCTCAGCATGAGCGCGCCCACCCAGTCGCTTGCGCCCAGGCCGGCAAAGTTGGTGTGACACAGCGCGCACTCCGACCGGAACGCGCTGAGTGGAATGGAGCGGCGATAGACCCAGGAGCCATTGTCACGCTGAACTTCAGTCAATGGCTGTCCGCCGTTGAGCGCAGAATCGAGCGCCCGCCGCTCGAAACTGTCCTGGGGACGATCATTGGCTCGCAGCGGATCGAAGATCCCGACGAGCCGGAAGTTCGAGTGCGAATCGGCGAATACGAGCGAGATCGACTGCTTGCCCTCTTCGACGTTCCCAGGCGTGGTCTCGTCGAACTCCTGTGTCAACGCGGCGAAGAGCGTCGCAAGCAGAAGGTCACTCGTTCGCTCGGCAAAACCAATCGACTCATCGCTGGGCGGAAGACCGTGCTGGGCAAATCCCACGCTGGACGCAAAGATAAGCGTGAACAGAACGATGAGAACCCGATAACGCATGGCTGAACTCCTTTCCTGTGTGACGAACCGGGAGGGAGCACCTGGGCAAACGCCGGGGAAAACGGACAGAGCATAATGGGTTCCCGGGAGCTGTAACAGGTGGCGACGAAAATGCGCCCGTTCAAAGGCACCATCTCACTGGACGAGGCGCGCACGATCATCGACCGCTCGATCCTGCCGATCACGCGTGTCGCACGTGTGTCGCTGGATCACGCCAACGGACGCGTGCTGGCAGAGACGATCACCTCGAACGCCGATGTCCCACCCTTCGCGCGCGCGGCCATGGACGGCTTCGCCGTTCGCGCACAGGACACCTCAGGTGCGAGCCGCACGACACCCCGAACGCTGCGACGCATCGAGAAAGTATTTACCGGTCAGATGCCGGCGCAGACGGTGGGTGCAGGCCAATGCATCGAGATCGCCACCGGCGCGCCGATGCCGGCAGGCGCCGACGCGGTGGTGATTGTCGAAGAAACCGACAGTGACGATGACCTCGTCCGCGTGTTTATGCCCGTCAATACGGCGCAGAACATCGGACGTCAGGGTTCGGACATTCAAAAGGGCCAGACGGTCATGCAGCCCGGCACGCTCCTCAACGCGAGCCGTGTCGGGTCGTTGGCGGCGTTGGGACTGACCGACGTTTCGGTGTTCGACAAACCGCGTGTGGCCATTCTCTCGACCGGCAACGAGATCGTCGAGCCCGGACAGCCGCTCCAGCCGGGGCAGATCTACGACATCAATCGCTTCACGCTCGCCGCCGTCGTCAACGAGAACGGTGGCGTGGCGATCCCTTATCGAATTGCCGCGGACACGATCGAGGATCTGTCACGGTCGGTCGACGAGTGTCTCGAGCAGGATGTGCTGGTGTTCTCGGGCGGCAGTTCCGTCGGCGAACGCGATCTCATCCTCGATGTCGTCACCGCCAAAGGCGAAATGCTGTTTCATGGCATCGCCGTGAAGCCAGGAAAACCAACCGCGTTTGGACGCATCAAGGACAAGCTCGTCTTCGGGATGCCCGGCTATCCCTCGTCTTGTTTGTCGAACGCCCACATCCTTCTGGCCCCCGCGCTGCGGAGGATTGCCCGCCTTCCCGAGCAAATCGTCCGCTCGCTGAGACTTCCACTCGCGTCGCGCGTGACGTCCGTACCCGGACGTCATCAGTTCTACAGCGTGCGCGTCGAGAACGGCCGCGCCGTTCCGGCCTTCAAAGCGTCAGGCGACATCACCTCCATGTCAAAGGCCGACGGCTACATCGAAATCGCCGCAGAAGTCGAAGCGATCGACGCAAACGAGCTGGTCGACGTGAAGTTGTTTTAGGGCTGGGTGATATACTTCGCGCGATCCCGCCGTTCTATCTGTAATCCTCACTGCAATTTATGCGGTTGAGCCGGGGGAGCGAACAAAGACCCGAGGGAACGAACGAGAACATCAGAGGGAAATAATGTCCGTGACCGACGTCGCCGACCAAGAGGCCGGCCAGCGAACGCGCACCGAGCGGATCGTTAACGACTTCGCCATTCAGGTAGCCACCGTCAACGGATCCGGCAGTCAGACCGCCAACCTCGTCCTTCTTCGATCCATCTTTCAGATGGGTGTACCCGTCGGCGGTAAGAATATGTTTCCGTCGAACATCGCGGGACTGCCGACCTGGTACACCATCCGCGCCAGCCACAAGGGTTACATCGGGCGGAAGAAAGAAGTCGATTTCCTGGTCGCGATGAACGCGGAGACGGCCAAAGAGGACGTCCTCACCCTGGCGCCCGGTGCCGTCGCGCTCTACGACGAGCCGCTCAAGCTCAAAGAACTTCGCAACGACGTCATCTTCTATCCGGTCCCCTTCGACAAGCTGATGCAGCCGATTACGCACGACGCCAAGCTGCGGCGTCTCGTGCGGAACATGGTTTACGACGGCGTCCTCAGCAAGCTCCTCTCGATCGACATGGGGCAGATGGAGAAAGCGCTCCGCAAGCAGCTCGGCAAGAAGCAGAAGGCGATCGACCTGAACATGTCGGCGCTGAAAGCCGGCTACGACTTCGCCGAAGCCAACCTGCCCAAACAGGATCCGTTCGTCATCGAGCCGATGAACGCGACGCAAGGCATGATCCTCATCGAGGGCAATGCCGCCGCGGCGATCGGCTGCATGATGGCGGGAGTGACGTTCGTCGGCTGGTATCCGATCACACCTTCTTCATCACTCTGCGAATCGCTGATCGATTACCTGAAGAAGTACCGCAAGGATCCGGAAACCGGTAAGAACACCTACGCCGTTATTCAGGCCGAGGACGAACTGGCCGCGCTCGGCATGGTGCTTGGCGCCGGCTGGGTTGGCGCGCGGTCGATGACGTCATCGGCCGGCCCGGGCATCTCGCTGATGTCGGAGTTCACCGGCCTCGGTTACTACGCCGAAATCCCGGCCGTCATCTTCGACGTCCAGCGCTGCGGCCCGTCCACGGGTCTTCCAACCCGTACCGGTCAGCAAGACATTCTTTCGACGGCAATTCTGTCGCACGGCGACACGAAGCATCCCCTCCTTCTGCCATCGTCGGTGACCGAGTGCTACACGATGGCCATGGACGCCTTCGACCTCGCCGAGCAGATGCAGACGCCGGTCTTCGTCATGTCGGACCTCGACCTCGGCATGAACACGTGGATGGCGCAGCCGTTCGAATATCCGAGCAAGCCGCTCAAGCGTGGCAAGCTGCTCGATGCGGAGACGCTGAAGCGTGTTGGTGAATTCGCCCGCTACCGTGACGTGGACGGCGATGGCATTCCATATCGCACGGTTCCCGGCGACGGTATGCCGGCCTACTTCACGCGTGGATCGGGCCACAACGACAAGGCGCAGTACAGCGAACGCGCCGAGGACTACTCGAAAAACCTCGACCGCCTGGCGCGCAAGTTCGAGACCGCGCGCACGCTGGTACCGAAGCCCGACGTCGACCTTCAGGCAGAGGGCAACATCGGAATCATCGCCTATGGCACGACGCACTGGGCGATCGTCGAGTCACGCGATCAACTGGCGAACGAAGCGCAATTGACGACGTCGTATTTGCGGCTGAAGGCGTATCCGTTCACGCCCGAAGTGTTCGAGTTCATCGACAAGTGCGACCGCGTCTACGTGGTCGAGCAGAATCGCGACAGCCAGATGCTGTCGCTGCTCAGGATGGAGTGCAATCCAACCCAGATCGCCAAGCTCCGCACGATTCCGCACTACGTCGGCTTGCCGATCGATGGTCGTTCTGTGACGGCCGAGTTGTTGCGCCAGGAGAAAGCGTAGAGCGGGGTCTTCAGACCCCGCGTGGGAGAAACGACGGAATGTCCACCCCAACCCAACCAGCCCCGGGCAAGAAGCTCAATCGTATCGGCCTCGAGCCGATCGTCTATCGCGGCAGCAAGACGACGCTCTGCGCCGGATGCGGCCACAACGCGATCACCGAGCGCATCATCGACGCCTTCTTCGAGATGGGCGTGGACCCGACGTCGGTCGTGAAGCTCTCCGGCATCGGCTGCTCGAGCAAGAGCCCGGCATATTTCCTGAGCCAGTCGCACGGTTTCAACTCGGTGCACGGGCGCATGCCGTCGGTAGCCACCGGTGCGGTCGTCTCCAACCGCAAGATGATTGCGATCGGTATCAGCGGCGACGGCGACACGGGCGCGATCGGCATCGGCCAGTTCGTCCACCTGATGCGGCGCAATCTGCCGATCATTTACATCATCGAGGACAACGGTTGTTACGGCCTGACCAAGGGTCAGTTCTCACCGACTGCC
The DNA here is from genome assembly GCA_036565925.1 of Vicinamibacterales bacterium. Classification (GTDB taxonomy): domain Bacteria; phylum Acidobacteriota; class Vicinamibacteria; order Vicinamibacterales; family UBA2999; genus Gp6-AA40. The sequence goes on along the minus strand of DATCXH010000021.1, from coordinate 5,070 downwards.
GACCTCGGCTCGACATTGAAAACCGGCGTCGTCAACGACCTGCCGCCGATCGACACGTGCACGCTGGCTATCGAGCTCGGCGCATCGTTCGTCGCCCGCTCGTTCTCCGGCGACCCGAAGCAGCTCAAGGCGATCCTCAAAGCGGCCCTGAGCCATCGCGGCACCTGCATGATCGACGTGCTCTCGCCGTGCGTCACCTTCAACGATCACGACGGCTCGACCAAGAGCTACTCGTACGCGAAGGACCACGAGGAGCCGCTCGCCGACTTGAGCTTCGTGCCGTTCTTCGAAGACATCAACATCGACTACGATCCCGGCACGACCACGACGGTGACGCTGCACAACGGGTCGAAGATCCTGCTGAACAAGCTGGCTGAGGACTACAACCCAACCGACAAGCAGCGCGCGTTGGCGTTGCTGCGTGAGACCGCGTCACGAAACGAGTTTGCGACGGGCCTTCTCTACGTCGAACCCGACAAGCAGGACTTCATCGAGCTGCTCGGCCTCGTTGACGATCCGCTCGCCTCGCTCGACGCCTCACGTGTGCGGCCAGGCAAGCAGGCGCTCGACGAGATCATGGAGAGCTTTAGATAGGCGGGTCTGAAGACCCGCCTCTACGGAATTGGAATCGGTTTGGAACCGTAGGGCCGCGTCTTTAGACCCGGGGGGATCGGTTCGGAAATCGTAGGGCCGGGTCTTTAGCCCCGGCGGGATCGGTTCGGAAATCGTGGGGCCGGGTCTTTAGACCCGGCGGGATCGGTTCGGAAATCGTGGGGCCGGGTCTGTAGACCCGGCCGGATCAGAACATGGGCCAATACACGTCCGTCGCCATCTACCTCGGATTCATCCTCGCCTTCGCGCTCGTGTCGCTGGGCGCGGCGATGGTCCTGCGTCCGCGACGGCCGTTCGCCGCGAAGCTGCAAAGCTACGAGTGCGGTGCTGAACCGATCGGGCCGGCATGGGTGCAGTTCCCGGTCGGCTTCTATCTCGTCGCGCTCGTCTTCCTCGTCTTCGATGCGCTGGCAGTATTTCTCTTCCCCTGGGTACTCAACGTTCGCGACCTCGGACTCTGGGGTATTCTCGCGATGCTGACGTTCCTGGTGATTCTGTCGCTGGGGTGGGTCTACGCGTACCGGGAGCGCATCCTCGAGTGGAAATAAAACCGCCGGTCCCCATAATTCCCGCGCCCATCTGGAGGAACATCAAAGACCTTCAGGAGTGGGAGCAACTTCACCAGAAGCGCCCCGAGGGAGACAAGCATTCGGCGGCCTTCGAGTCGATCACCGAAGGCATTCACAGCTTCCCTGGCGGTTTCGTCGTCACCACGGTGGCTGACTCGTTTCTCAACTGGGCGCGCAAGTCATCGATCTGGCCGGTGACGTTCGGGCTGGCGTGCTGCGCGATCGAGATGATGGCGACGTTTGCGTCGCGATTCGACGTCGAGCGTCTCGGGATGGTGCCGTGGGCATCGCCACGGCATTCGGATCTGATGGTCGTCTCGGGCACTGTCACGATCAAGATGGCGCCCATGCTCGAGCGCATTTACGACCAGATGCCGGACCCGAAGTGGGCGGTCTCGATGGGCTCATGTGCAAACTCCGGTGGTCCGTTCCGTCATGGTTATCACGTCGTGAAGGGCGTCGATCGCGTGATCCCCGTGGACGTCTACGTCCCCGGATGTCCGCCGCCGCCCGAGTCGCTCTTGAACGGCCTGCTCTTGCTGCAGGATCAGATCGCGGAGTTCCGCCGCACCGGTAAGCGCGCCGCCCCGAACCCAAAGGTCGATTGAGTCGTGACCCACGAGCAGGCAAGAACCTTGATTGGCGAGCGCTTCGGAAGCGCCCAGATAGACCCCACCTCCGCTGAAGCTACGGTGGGCAGGGGTGTGCCGCTTACGGTCACGCTGCCCGTCGATCAATGGAGCGCGTTCGCACGCTTCGCGAAGGAGACGCTCGGCTGCCGCTTCTTCTCGTTTTCCACGGCGGTTGACTGGAAGGAACAGGGTCTCGAGGTCGTGGCCAAGCTGGACAACCTTGATAGCGGACTGGCGCTGCTCATGAAAACCAGGCTCGGTCCCGGTGTCGCGGAGTGTCCGTCACTCGTCCCGATGTTCCGCGGGGCGGACTGGATGGAGCGCGAGTGCTACGACATGTTCGGCATCCGCTTCGACGGACATCCGGACTTGCGCCGCATCCTGCTCGGTGACGACTGGGTTGGTCATCCTCTCTTGAAGTCCTACGCGGTCGATACGCCGCATCCACCCTATAGATGAGCCTCGACACACCACAGACCACACGCGTCGAGCTCGACTACTCAGGCGGCGAGCGCCTGACGATGAACATGGGGCCGCAGCACCCGTCGGCCCACGGTGTGTTCAGAGCGATTCTCACGCTCGAGGGCGAGACGGTCGTCGGTGTCGATGCGGTGATCGGATATCTGCACCGCTGCCACGAGAAGCTGTCGGAGACGTTGACCTACGCGCAGTACCCGTCAATCGCCTCGAAGACCGATTACGTCGCGGCGATGACCAGCGAGTTCGCGTACGTGATGGCGGCCGAGCAGATTGGCAAGATCGAAGTGCCGAAGCGCGCGCAGTATCTGCGCGTGATTGCCGCGGAGCTCCAGCGCATCGCCTCGCACCTGCTGTGGCTCGGCACGTGGTGCATGGACATGGGTGGCGCGCTCGGCGGCGGTGCGACGATCTTCCTCTACGCGATCCGCGAGCGCGAGACGATCCTCGATCTATTCGAGTCGCTGGTCGGGGCGCGGCTGCTCTACGGATTTTTTCAGGTTGGCGGCACGCGTTATGACATCCCATCCGGCTGGGCCGATGCGTGCCGGAAGACGATCGCCGAGATCGACAGCCGCATCGGCGAGTACGAGGGCCTGCTCGAGGACAACCCGTTCTTCCTCGCCCGCGCGCAGGGCGTCGGCTACATCAGCCGCGAACTCGCGGAAGACGTTGGCATTGCCGGCCCACTGCTGCGCGGCTCCGGTGTCAACTTCGACCTCCGCAGATCGGCACCGTACTCGTCGTACGAAGACTTCACCTTCACCGTGCCGGTCGAGACCGCCGGCGACTGCTTCGCTCGATATCGCGTGCGAATGGTGGAGTTCCGCGAGTCGATCAAGATCATCCGCCAGGCGCTCGACAGGCTGCCTGACGGTCCGATCTCGTCACGGCCGGGACTCAAATCGGTCGCGCAGATCAGGATTCCGAAGGGTGAGGCCTACGCGCGCGTCGAAGGACCGCGCGGTGAGGTCGGCTGTTATCTCATCGCAGACGGCAGCGCCAAGCCCTACCGCATGAAATGGCGTGGCGCATCGTTCTCGAATCTCGCGGTGCTGCCCCACATCATCCCCGGTCATAAAGTCGCGGATGTTGTGGCGATCATGGGCTCCGTCGATCCGGTATTCGGAGAGGTAGATCGCTAGTGAATCTGAACGCGATAGCGCAACGCGGAGACGCTGAGGCGCGGAGAAAGATCCTGAAAACACCTCCGCGTTTCCGCGCCGCTGCGTTTCGTGGGGCATGAGCGGATGCCAACTTGGATCACAGCGCTTATCGGACCCTTCGTGGTGTTGAACGTGGTCATCGGATTGGTGACTTACGTGACCCTGCTCGAGCGCAAGTTTGCGGCGCGGATGCAGTCGCGCATCGGGCCGTATCGGGTCGGGCCGCACGGGCTGCTGCAGCCCATCGCCGATGCGTTGAAGCTGATGATGAAAGAGGACGTGGTGCCGACGGCGGCCGACAAGCCGGTCTACAACCTGGCCCCGATCGTCTTCCTGATCCCCTGCATGCTGATCTTCGCGACGATCCCGTTTGCCCCTGGGCTCGGCGTGGCCGATCTGAACATCGGCATTCTGTTCTTCCTTGCCGTGTCGTCGATGGAGATCGTCGGCCTGTTCATGGCCGGTTGGGGTTCCAATAACAAATACGCGCTGCTCTCCGCGATGCGCGCAGTGAACCAGATCATCTCTTACGACCTCCCGTTCATCTTCTCGGCGCTCGTGCCGGTAATGCTGGCCGGCTCGCTGAAGCTCTCTGACATCGCGGCCGCTCAGGCTGGTGGCGCGTGGTTCATCCTCTATCCAGTGATTGGCCAGCTCGCATTCGTCGCGTTCGTGGTGTCCACGCTCGCCGCCGAGAACCGCGTGCCGTTCGACATCCTCGAGGCTGAATCGGAGCTCGTCGCGGGTTTCCGTGTCGAGTACTCGGGCATGAAGTTCGCGCTGATTCAGCTCGGCGAGTACGCGCACGTGATCGGCTCGTCGTTCCTCGGCGCGGTGCTGTTCCTCGGTGCGTGGGCGGGTCCGGGCCCTGAATACCTCGGCCCGATCTGGATGCTGCTCAAGGCGATGTTCCTGTTCCTGCTGATCACGTGGGTCCGTTGGAGCTTCGTCCGCATCCGCGTCGATCAGATCCTCACGCTCTCATGGAAGGTACTGCTGCCGTCCACGCTGGTGCTGTTGATCGCGACGTCCTTCGTTGTGGTCTGGAGGCACGGTGGACTCTAATCGCCCGCGCGCCGGCGCGCGCGACGTCGGACCGCTGATGGTTGTGCGCGCCGTCGCGAAGGCGATGTGGGTGACGCTGCTCAACCTGTTCCGCAAGCCGGTCACGGTCCACTACCCGGACGTAGAACGAGCGTATCCAGATCGGTATCGCGGACTGCTCGCGCTCGTTTATGAGAAGGACACCGGCGAGGAAGCCTGTATCGGCTGCCGGTTGTGCGAATACGTCTGCCCGCCCGCGGTGATCAAGGTCGAGATGCTCAAGAGCGAGAAGCGGAACTACGCCAAGAGCTTCTCCCTCGAACTCTACGCCTGTGAGTTCTGCGAGCTGTGCGTGCAGGTCTGCCCGACCGACGCCATCGTCATGATGAAGTCGTTCGACATGGCCCCCGCCGATCGCCGCGAGATGCTGCTCGACAAGGATCGCCTGCACGCGATCGGTCTGCAGTATCAGCAGTCCTGGGCGACAGGCAACAAGCTGCGCGACATGCAGGGACCGCCGAAAATGGCACGTCCCGAGCCGGGCTCCCATGCTGCCGCCACCGCACCTGC
>DATCXH010000488.1:0-7183 GCA_036565925.1 Vicinamibacterales bacterium | reverse complement strand
ACGTCGGTGCCCTCGTAGTTGTCGCTCGCGAAGCTGTCTTTCGAGTAACTTCCCGCGATCGTCCCGCTGAACCGGTTGCCGCCATCGCGTGGGATGAAGTTCACCCGGACACCACCGGTCGCCGCCTGCGCATCGACACCCGAGACGTCGATGGCGAACTCCTGCGTCCCTGACGCATTGGGCACCGCGCCGCCGCCCCAGCCTCCCGCGATACCGGAGCTGAGTGCGACACCGTTGACCATCATGCGCTGGTCGCCGGTGCGACCGCCGTTGGCTGCCAACGCCGCGACTTCTGCGACGACCGCGCCGCCGACGTCACGGTTGCCAAAGCTTTGTTGCACGCCTGGAATCAGCACGCCGAGTGCGAACGGGTTACGCGAGCTCGGAAGCTGCGAGACGATTTCCTGCGTGATCGATACCTGCCGTGTCGTGCTCTGGAGATCGACCGTCGGTGTCGCGCCGGAAACCGTGATGGTCTCCTCGACGGTGCCGACCGCCATGTCGGCATTCACGGTCACGACGCTGGTACCGAGAAGTTCGACGTTCTCGCGCACGACGGTCTTGAACCCGGGTAGCGTGAACGCAACCCGATAAGTGCCAGGGCGGAGGTCCTGAATGATGTAGCGGCCTTCTCCGTCGGTAGTTGCGGAGCGGCTTTTCTCGATCAGTACGGGGCTCGATGCCTCGACGGTCACGCCGGGCAACACGGCCCCGGACGTGTCTTTCACTAACCCGCTAAACGACGCCTGCGCGTATGCGGCGGCTGGCAACACTGCCAGACACAGAATCGCTATCAGGCTTCTTCCTAGGGCACGATTCATTCTGCCTCCTGAGGGTGGTCCGACCCGGGCTCTGACGGGCGGGGATGGTACGTCGACGCAGGCATCCAGCGCAATCAGGTGAGGCTCAAAAGCTGGTCCAAAAGGAGGCTTAGCGGGTTGTGCCGCTCAAACGGGCGAGGGCTTCGGTGAAACGCGGCTGATCGGGATAGAGTGCTGCCGCTTCGCTAAGGGCGGCCCGCGCCTCAGCATATCGGCCCAAGCCGACGAGCGCGCCCGCATACCCGAATCGGGCGTCGGCGACTCGAGGATCAATCTCGATCACACGTTTGAACTGTGCTCGTGCCGGCTCGAACTGTCCAGTGCGGGCCAGCACTTCTCCCAGCTGCAGACGCGCCTCGACATATCGGGGCTCGTACCGAATCGCGTCCGACAGATGGCGCACCGCGTCTGGCGCACGGCCGCTCGACGCGGCGATTACGCCGAGGCTGTAATACGCCTGGGCGTAAGTGGGTGATCGCCGCACGGTTTCCTCAAAAGCGGCGACTGCGCCGCGGGTGTCGCCCATCTGCGCAAGGGCGGTGCCGAGCTTGTGACGCAACGAGGGATTGTCCGGCGCCACCTCGAGGCCCTTTTGAAAATGTTCCGCCGCCGTTTTGAAGTCGCGGTTCTCCAGCGCGCGCATGCCGCGTTCTTCCTCGGCCGCAGCGCCGCGAAGCAGATTGCGAATCTCGCTGATCAATGGGTCTGGCGGACCGATCTCGACGGTGCCTCGCTGCCGGAGATGGGCCTCGGCTTTGGTGGTATCGCCCAGCTCTCGATATGCGAGTGCCAGCTGGTAATGAGCGGCAGATGCCCGCGGATCGGCCGAGAGTACTTGTTCCAGGTATTCGACGGCGTGTGGGTAATCGCGTCGCGCGAGTGCGGCACGACCGAGGCCATACAAACCCGCCACGAGCCGAGGCTGATCGGAAAGCGCTTGTCGGAATAGCGGTTCCGCTGACTCGGCCTTGCCGCTATCGAGATAGAGCTTTCCGAGCCACACGAGTGTGGCGACGTCGTCAGGTTGCAGGCGGCGTGCGCGCTCGAACGCCGCGGTTGCCCGAGGCAAATCGCCAGCCGCCATGTATACGTGTCCGAGAAAGTACGGCCATCGCGCGTCATCGGGTGCGAGCGACTCGGCGTGCAGGTAGTACGGTTCGGCAGCGGCCGTCGCCTCTGCGGCCATCAAGTGGTTGCCCATGTCGCCGTATGCACGCGCGAGGTCGCCTGGAGGAGTCGCTGTCTTGCCAATGAGGGATTGGAGAAACTGATAGCGCTCCGTAATCTGCGCAACGACCATCGGATCCATACGTGACAGATCCGGCAGCGATACCGGCTGCAACAGTGGTGTGGCTTGTGTTGCCGGTTGCGTCGAGGGAGCCGGCGCGTTTTTCTCCGATCGACATGCGCTCGACGCGAGTGTCGCCATCAGCATCAGGGCAACGTGGGTCCGTCTGGCCATGCGGGTCATGCGGGTGGGGCCATCGTACAAAAAAAGACCCGCCTTTGAGAGGCGGGTCTGCGGTTGTAGAGGCGGGTCTTCAGACCCGCCTTCGTATCAGAAGTCGAACGTCAACGACACCTTCATCAGCCGTGGCGCGACCACGGCGGCTGGCGCGAGCCAGGTCGTGTAGGTCGAGCTCGCGTTGGCGATCGTATCGGCGTTCAGCACGTTGAACAGGTCGATACTGGCATTCGCACGCCGCTGGCCGAAGCGGACGATCTTGCCGAATCGCATATCGATCTGATTGAAACGCGGGCCGTAGAGAGAACCAGGTTGAATCAGGTTGACCGCGGTCGACTGGGTAATCGTGGCCCCGGTTGGAAGCCTGCCGAGGCCACCGTTGGCCACCGCCCTGCTGACGTCTGAGTTGGGCGCCGCGTAGTTCGCGGCGTACTCGACACCGGGAATGCTCTGGAACGACGCGCCGATCTGGACGTCGATCTTGGGCACGGTATAGGAGCCGAGGAACTTCACCTGGGGCAGCCACTGCTGTTCCATGTGGCAGGTTGCCAGCGAGTTGTTCACGCCGGCGACGGAGAGCATTTCGAGGAGGGCGTCGTTGCCCGCCTTTGCCGGATCCTGAACGTCGCAGTAGTCGGTCGTCTGATGGCCGGTGCTCAGTCCGCCCTGGAAGATGATGCCCTGCGGCAGACGGGCATTGAGACCGACGTCGAATCCGAACCAGTGGTCGTAGACGTTGCTACCGGGGAACATCGTTTTCGACAATCCCTGTAGCGGATTGACTGCCACGCCCGGATTGATGTTGTAGAACTTCGTCGTGTTGATGTCGCTCGGCAGGCTCTGGCCACCGGCTGACGCTGGTGCGTTCGGGATCACCGACTGCGAAACGGAGAACTCGGTGAAGTCGCTCGCCTTTGCGGACGTGTTGTCGGTGATGAGGAAGTTGCCGAACCAGCGCCAGAACACGCCGCCGTTGACCGACACGCCGCGGCTGATCTCGTGCTGCGCGCTGGTCGAGAACTCCCAACTGTACGGCCGCTTGCCCCACCCGTACCGTGCGTCATCCTGGACGGCCAGGTTCGGGAACAAATCGTTGCGATAGAAGTTGGCGTTCAGGCCGGTCGCCGCCAGGCACGTATCCACCTGGAAGTCGTCGCCGGTCTGCGTCGGGCCCTGGTTCGTGTTGCGGGTCAGATCGCAATCGGGAACGAAGTTCCGGTTGTTGTCGGTCCATGAGCGGGACGAGGTGAGCTGAACGTTGTAACCAGGCTGGCTCGCCAAGCCGCCGACAACCAGTGCCTGCCCGAGCATGTACTTCCCGACGTTGACCTTGAGCGCGGTCCGGCCGTCGCCGAACAGGTCGTAGGCCATCGCGCCTTTCGGCGTCCAGTCCTTGTAGCGCGTGGTGCTGAACTTCGGCACGGTGTAGTTGCGCCCGGGCGTCAGGATCGAGGGTCCCAGGCTGAACTCGGGATTTTCGGAGAAGAACCAGTCGAAGCGGATGCCGCCGCTCAGGGTGACACGATTGATCGTCCACTTGTCCTGTGCGAACACGCCGCCTTCGCTGGTCACCTTGTTGCGGGCCAGCGTCGGGCAATCAGGTCTCGGCGAAGTGTCGCCGCCAACCAACCCTCCGTTCACCTGACGGATCAGCGGATCGGTGCATCCGTCGGATCGCAGCGTTAATGTCGTCGGCACGGGTATGCCTACGCCCACGCCGTTGTTCGCCAGCGTGCTGACCACGTAGCTATACGGAATGACCGAGCTCGTGTTGGCCCACCGATACGCGCCGTTCAGATCCACACCGGTCTTGAACGAGTGCGCGCCAGTGACATACGACATCGCGAACATGCCGCGATAGTTCGGATTGTGGCTTGGCGTGTCGGTCGGACCGACGCGGCCGTGGTAATTCTGAATCAGCTGGACGTAGCCGGGATTCACCTGTGGGTTGTTGTCGGTGATGCCGATCGCGAGCGGATCGGCGATCGACGAGTCAGCCCTTCGGCCGCCCCAGGTCTCCTGATGCCGCCAGAAGCCGGCCTCGAGGAGCAGCCTGTTCGTCTGGGGTGCCGACCACTGAACCAGGTTGTCCGAGAACGGGAAGAAGTACGTCGTGTTCAACGCTTCGTGCGCGGTGTTGTTGACGGCGTTCGTGTACTCACGCTTCTTGTTGTTGTAGTAGAAGCCGAACTTGTTCTTCTCGTCCATCTGCCACGAGAGCCGCAACGTCTGCTCCCAGAAATAGCCACCGCCGCCGAGCGTCGTGTACAGCGGTGCACTCTGATCGGGCACATAGGTCAGCGTCGTCGTGTTGAGCAGCGTCGGACTGGTCTGGCCGACGACGAAATTTTTGTTCGGGTAGTTGTTCGGAACGTAGTTCTCGGCCTTCGTCCAGCGGGCCGTGGCAAAGAACCACAGCTTGTCCTTCTTGATCGGACCGCCGAATCCGGGGTTGAAGTCGTATACCGTTTTCAGCGCGCCCGGCTGTGTGGTGAGTCCGCGGCAGAACATGCTTTCGGCCGGCGAACAGTTGCCGTTCGCGTCTCTGGTGCCGGTCGTGTAATTGGTGCCCTGCATCGAGCCATTGGCACCCGAGAAGAACAACAGGCCTTTGAACGTGTTGCCGCCGTCACGCGGCACGTAGTTGATCTGCACGCCACCGCCGGCCAGTGATGCGTCAGCGCCCGACGTGTTGACCGACATTTCCTGCATCGCGGTAAAGCTGGGCGAGCTGCTCAGCGATTCACCGAAGCGAATCGTCGTCGCGGCGGAGAGGCCGCCGATTGTCTGCCGCTGCTCGGCCGGCTTGCCGCCATGAATCGAGAGATCCGTAAATGTGTCGCCGGCGGTGCCGCCGACGTCCTGCGATGTCAGTGAGTTGGTGTTCGATACGCCCACGCCGCCGCCCGCGCCAAGAATGATTCCAGGCTGCAGTGCAGCAAGATTGATCCCGAGTCGTCCCGTCGGAACGGCATCGACGATTTCCTTCGTGACGACCTTCTGCACCGCCGCACTGCGGACATCGACGAGCGGTGTCTGTCCGGTGACGGTGATCGTTTCTTCGAGGGCACCGACCTTCATGTCGGCGTTGAGCGTGGCAACGAACGAACCGCTCAACTCGATCCCTTCGCGCTTGAACACGTTGAATCCACTCAACGTGAACGTCACGGTGTAGGTGCCCGGAAGGAGATTGATGATCTGGTACTGGCCAGATCCGTCAGTGACGGTCGACCGTGTCTTTTCGATAAGGACAGGACTCGAGGCTTCAACAGTGACGCCGGGCAACACGGCTCCTGACGTGTCCTTGACGACTCCTTGGATCGATGCCTGAGCGTAAGCAGCGGCTGGCAATACGGCCAGACACAAGCACGACACCACGCTCCTCACTAGTGCGCACTTCATGTTGCCTCCTGAGGGTTGGGGGCCGGACCGACGTGGGTTGGGACGGGCGGATGTTACGACGGTGCCGTCTTTTGTGCAATCAAGAAGCGGTCAAAAGCGCCCGTGAGTAAGATCGCTCCCCGAAAGGACGGTTTGTTTGAGAAACGGACGGATACATCGAGCGCTGGCAGGCCTTCTCGTTGCCAGTCTCTGGCCGGTTGCGGCCATCGCCCAGGATCCTTCGACATCGCCCAAAACAGGCAGCTTTCGACAGACGGTCGTTGTCACGGGAGCCGCGCGGCCGGTCGAACTGGGCACCGTCACACGCGCCATGACGATCCTGACCCGCGAACAGATCGATCGCCTGCCGGTGCAATCGGTCGCCGATCTACTTCGCCTGGCCTCGTCGGTCGACGTGCGCATGCGCGGCGTCCACGGCGTACAAAGTGATTTTGCGATTCGGGGCGCCAACTTTGGTCAGATGTTGGTACTCGTGGACGGCGTGCGACTGAACGACGCGCAGTCCGGTCACCACAACGGCGACATTCCCGTTCCCCTCGACGCTGTGGAGCGGGTCGAAATCCTCTATGGTCCGGGCTCGTCGCTGTTCGGCGCCGACGCCTTTGGCGGGACGGTGAATGTGATTACTCGCCGCACCGTCGAATCACCATCGCTTGTCGTCCAGGGAGGAAGCTTCGGCCTGGCTGGCGGTCGGGGCCAGGCAGGGTTCGAGCGCGCGAACGTGCGCGAATCGCTCGCTGTGTCGGCGGACCGCTCTTCAGGTTTCATGTACGACCGCGACTTCCGGTCGACGATCCTCACATCGAACACCGCGCTGGGCTCAGCGACCAACGTGTCGGTCTCGTTGCTGTCGAAGGAATTCGGCGCGAACAATTTTTACGGCGGGAATGCGCCGTCGCGTGAGTGGACGAATCAGTCACTCGTCGCCGTCGATCATCGATTTGCCGATGTGGCCGGATGGAGCACGACGGCGAGCGCCTCGTATCGCACGCATGGCGATCGGTTTCTGTTCAACCAGCTGCAGCCGCAACTCTCAGATAACCGTCATCGCACGCATGCGGTGCTGGCCGGCTTCAGCGGTGCGCGGCGCATCGGCGGCATCGGGACGCTGACCGCGGGCACCGAGGGAGGTGGCGACTGGATCCGCTCGACCAACCTGGGCGACCACTCGATCGCGCGCGTGAGCGGCTTCGGCGAATGGCGGCAGAAGATAGGGTCACGCATGCAGGTCGATGGGACGCTGCGTGTCGATCGCTACGACGAGTTCGGGACCTCGTGGAGTCCGTCGGCCGGACTCGGCTGGTGGCCGTCGTCGATGCTGCGGCTGCGCGCGTCAGTGGGCCGAGCGTTCCGTGTGCCGACGTTTACCGAGCGCTACTACTCGGATCCCGCGAACCTGGCGCGCGAAGACGTCGGTCCGGAAACAGCGTGGGACGGCGAAGGTGGTGCCGACCTGCTGCTCGGGGGAGGCTGGGTCGTGCAAGCCACCTTCTTC
>DATCXH010000015.1:0-4854 GCA_036565925.1 Vicinamibacterales bacterium | reverse complement strand
CCCTGCGGGCCTGACCACAGGCGAATCCCCCGCTCCTCGACGGCTGCCGCCATCGGCGTGGCTTTGCCCTGGCCGGGGACGAGCTCGGCACCCTGAATGTCTTCGTTCCAGGCGTACGCGCCACTGACGACTTCGATCGTGTTGCAACTCTGACCGTTCGGCCGAGTGCCGGTGATCCGGATCCGCTCACCCGATGCCCGATAGCTGATGTCGCTTCGGTACATCGTCACGTTGCAGGGTTGTCCGTTCACCTGCATGGTGCCCTTGCCCTGATAGTCGAGCGTCATGAGGACGTCGTATTCCTCGCTGCTCCGCAGCATGCCCATATACCAGGCCCAGTTGAAGAGGACCGACTTCAAGTCCTTCGTGCCGGGCGCCGGGGTGTACAGCTGCACGGCGCCTCGGCCGCGACCACCACCACCACCACCCTGTGCGGGAGCCGCGCCTGCTGGCCCCGCGCCTTGAGCTTGAGCGCTGGACACGGACGGCACGCCGATCATGAGCATTGCCACGATCGCGACACACGTCCATATCAGTCTTTTTTGAAAAGCCATAGTTATCTCCCGTTCTCGTTAGTCGGCCGCACTACCGGTGGAGATATTCAAGACGGTGCCGTCCGCCCGTGTGATCGATTTGAGGAATCCCAATGGACTACCGTTCCGAGCCGGGATGAACTTTGCGGTCACCGCTTCGCCGCTCTTGAGCGCGTTCGGGCCGACTTTGCTGATGCCGCGATCCGCGAGCGTCGTCGCCGATCCGGTCGTGAACACCCAGTCCGTCGTCGTGCCGTCCGGGTTTTTCACCGTGATCGTCATCGATCCATGCGGATTCACGAACTTGATCGCCGTTAGCGTCCCCGCGATCTCCTTCTCCGCCTTCATGTCGTAGACGCCGGCGAGGGAATGATGCGCCTGGAGCGAGGCACCGGCCATCAGACACCCGCACACGACGACATATCCCAAAGCTCGTCTAATCATCTGTGCCTCCGTGAAGTTGTGATCGGCACCAGGTGCCATCACACAGCCACCAAAAACAAGCCGAACAAACACCCGCCAGAGCATCGCGGTGGGCCGCGCGCCCCGGCTCAATATCAAGGGCCTGATTATAGCGGGGAACCGACGGAGTCCCGTTAATACTGGCTGATTCTGTTGCTTATGAGACGGCGTCTCGTTTAGTGATGCGAGGACCTGGGCCCAGCCTGGTCCGCGAATCCGCCCTGTGGTGCCCGATGTGGGATGGGCCAGCCGAAATATACCTCGACGTCGACGATTTGTTCGTCGCGGATGGTCAGGATCTCGGTGTTCCGAAATCGATGACCGTTGGTGTTGCGTCCCTCGTAGGTGACGAGGACGCGGTCGCCATCCGGCACAAGGTTCATGTAGTCGAAGCTCGCAATGGTCTTGCTGTTTGGCCAGCACCGGCGGAAGTACGTCTCCCGATCGAGACGATTGTCGAGAGGGCTCGTGAAATGAAAATCGGCGGCGATGACCGCCTCGAGCGCGGCGCGATCCTTGGTCACGTACGCGTCATAGGCGGCCCGTGCGATCTCCACGTTGCGGGCTGTAGCCTCCGAGGCCGTCTCCATGGCCATGATTCCTCCCCGATTGACACATCACGATGCCGTGACGGCGATCTCCGTCCGACGCCCGAACAGTTTGCGCGCGGCCGGGATTGTCGTCGCGATACCGAACGCCAGCAGGCTCATTCCCACGTTGCGGCGACGTGTGTCGCTGAATTTCTTGGAGAGCAACAGGCCGGCGCCAAAGCCGAGCGCGCCACGCGTTGCGGCAATGAAGGCCACTTCAGGAATCGTAAGCACAAGCTTTCGCATAGCTCCTCCGCGCTGAAGTTCACTGCACGTTGCACCGGCCGTGCCGGAAAATACGTAAACGATCAGGTGGCTCGTCTGAATTTAGACGGCCCACGACTTGCTGCGTCACGTTTGAGGGCACTCACTCGTCCTTCTAACATTGAGGAGGATCGAAGACATGGCTCAGACGACAACTTCTCGAGAGACTCAGCCACATGCATTCGTCGTCGGAATCCACGGCGTTCGATACCAGGCGAAGGATGTCGCGCGGTCGATCGCCTTCTACACAACGCACCTCGGATTTACGCTCGAGCACCAGCAACTTCCCGCGTTTGCGAGTATCTCGCTCGGCGACACCCAGATCTTGCTGAGTGGTCCGGGGGCATCTGGTTCGCGTCCACTGCCGGATGGACGGCAGCAGGAGCCCGGCGGCTGGAATCGCGTGGTGTTGAAGGTAAAGGATCTTCCGGCGTGCATCGCCGAATTGAAGAAGGCCGACGTGCGTTTTCGCAACGAGATGGAGACAGGCCCCGGCGGTCGACAGATTCAGGTCGAGGATCCCGATGGAAATCCGATCGAGCTGTTCGAACCCGCCGCCCGCAGGCCGTGAGGTGCCGACATGATTCGCAAGTTGAAGACCGGCGAGTACCGCTTGTACTCACGCAAGGTCGATCCGCACACGCGTCGTCGGCGTAATCTCGGCACGTTCCGCAGTCGAGCCGCGGCCGAGAAGCACGAACGCGCCGTGCAGTACTTCAAACGTCACTGAGACGCGGCCGCTATCGCCGGATCTTCCACCACGCGAACTTCAACGCCGTGACACCGGCGGCGCCTGCGATCAGGGCCACGGACAGATGAGCCCTCGACACGGTCGTGAACACCCAGAGATGCGCGGCGATGAGGACGACAATCGCGACGATCGCAATCCAGCCACGGGTGTGATGGAGATGTGCGTGCACAGCGTCACACCTTGACGGTCGTCAGCACGAATTGAAGACTGCTGATGGCCACGCGTCCGCTCTCGAGCGCGTGGAAGCCACCTTCCTCGAGGAGCGACACGATCTGACGCGGATCGACGTGACCATGGCGGTGAACGTGGGCGAGCAGTTCTGTCTTCGCCTGGGCGTTTGCGAAGTCCACGATCAGCACACGACCTGTCGGTTTCAGCACGCGGCGCACTTCGCGTACGAATTGCTGACGCACCTCGCGCGGCAGATGATGCAGCATCAACGTGCTGAGAACGACGTCGAAGGTCGCGGCGGGGAAGGGAAGTGCTTCCGCGACCCCGGTCTCGAATTGCACGTCGATTCCGGCTTTGGTGGCCTTCGATCGGGCGCGCGCGATCATCGCGGGCGACGGGTCGATACCGCACACCATGCCAGTCGGGCCGACCTTTCGGCTGGCGACGATGGCCAGGCTGCCGGTGCCGCATCCAACATCCAGCACGGCTTCACCAGGCGTGAGGCGCGCCAAGTCCACCAGCTTCTCGCGGAAGGCGCGATCGCGTCCGCGCGTCAACAGCCAGACGAGCAGGTCGTATCGTGCGGCCCAATGCAGTACCAGGCCCTTCGTGGCCGGAGTGGTCCGGGCGGTGTTCATCATCCCACGCTCAGCGTAGACTTGGACCGAGCCGCCGTGAAGAACACACAGCCTCGACGCGTTCGAAACCGGACATCAAGCGCACATCGTCCGGAAACGTCCGCGCCCACGCGCGACCGCCGCGTTCAGAAGACGAAAGCCTCGTTGCACAACGCGTTGATTGGTCTCGCCCGGGAAAAGCCGTATCCGTCGATCGTCGTGAAGGAGATTCTGGATCGCGCCAACGTTGGCCGCTCGACCTTCTACACGCATTTTCGCGACAAGGACGATCTCCTCGAGAGTGGCATCCACGAGGTCCTGCAATCGCTACAGGATTCGCTGCGCCCTGTTCGCACCCCCGAACGTCTCGTTGCATTCAGCCTGCCGTTGCTGCACCACATCGACGGCCATCGTCGTACTGCCGGTCCACGCATGGGACGTGAAGGGCGCGCGATCATGCACGAGCGCATGGAGGATGTGTTAACGGCCGTTATCGCCGACGAAGAGACGACGACGATGCGTGCGTCACGCGCTCAGATCCCGATGGAGCTCGTTGCGCGGTATGTCGCCGCCACGTTCGTGCTCGTCTTGAACCGGTGGGTCGAGACCGACACGGCGTGGACGCCGGCCGAGGCTGACGCGCATTTTCGCGCGCTGGTGATGCCGACCCTCATCAGTCTCTTCGCCCCCTGAACTCCCACGAGTAACGCGTCCTCCGGGCGCACCTCTGCTACGTCCGCCACGCCTCTGTTTGCGCATCGTTAGGCAACGCGGCGGGGCAAACGGCAGAAAGAGGTTCGGTGGTGAGCGACTGTGAACTGACGTTCTCCAAATGCAGCACGTGATCGCCCAAAACGTGAGCCCGAAGACCGCCCTCTCGGTCGGGCTCGAGGTTGATGTGGATGCGCTGCCCCTTCAGTGCGCGATTCAGGCGTAGGAGCATCATCGGCAACGTAAAGGTCATCGCATCGGCGACGCGCGCGTACGCCGGCCACGACGACCGCATGACGATTCCTGCGACGGCGACGACTGCAATTCACGCCGCGAGTCCGGCAACGACGCCGAGAACGTTTCTTACCCATCCGCCTTTCATAGGCGGAGTCGACGGAAGTCGTCACAACGTGTCTTGGAAAATCGGCCACACCTCATGACGCCAGCCGGCCAGGCGTCGCGCCGGCGAATCGAGCGACGTCGAGGCAGAAGCATCCGACAAACGGATGCAGCGGTTCGGCTTCGTGGAACGCGATCTCGGCGCGATGGACGAGCGTGAGGCTGATGCTCATCGGCCCCTCGCGGTGGTCCGATGGACATGAACGATCCGGTCACATGGTGCGGCTCCTGCAATGTCCGGGGGGCCATCATGCAGTCAAAAGACTCTGAACCGCGCGCGTGCACGCGCTATCTCGACAGACGGTCGTTCATGCACACGGGCACGCTGGTCGGCGCGGGATTGATCGTGCCCGTCA
>DATCXH010001271.1:0-5120 GCA_036565925.1 Vicinamibacterales bacterium | reverse complement strand
TACGACAGTCATCGTTCATGAGCGAGCCCAAGTCATCATCAGCGTCAGCAGTCGAAGCACCTGTCCGAGGCAAACGATCCCGCGTCCGTGGCAAGCCGAAGGGACGCGCTGTCGATCCCAAAGCTCGTGAAGAGGTCCAGGCACTGCTCGGCGACGAGCCGAGGCGCCGCGACCTGCTAATCGAGCACCTGCACAAGATTCAGGACCGGTTCGGGTATCTGTCAGCCCCACATCTGGTCGCGCTCGCGGACGAGATGAAGATGGCGATGGCGGAGGTCTACGAGGTGGCGACGTTTTACCACCACTTCGATGTGGTGAAGGACGGCGAGACCGCCCCGCCGGCGATCACCGTCAGAGTCTGCGATTCGATCGCGTGCGAGCTGGCCGGGTCCCAGACGCTCCTGGACGCGCTGCCACGGCTACTCGGCAAAGACGTGCGCGTCCTCCATGCGCCGTGCGTCGGCCGGTGCGAGACGGCGCCGGTCGTGGTAGTGGGTCAGAACCCGGTGCCGAACGCGACTCCTGACCAGGTGGTCTCTCGCGTCAGAGCCGCGGCGGTGAAGCACGACACGTCGAATACGTCTATCACACCAGCGCACATCGATTACGCCGCGTACCGCGCCGGCGGTGGATATACGCTGGCCGCCGCGTGCGTCGGCGGTCAGCGCGCTGTCGCTGACGTGATCGGGGTCATGGAGAACTCGGGACTGCGCGGTCTCGGTGGCGCCGGCTTCCCCGCCGGCCGCAAGTGGAAAATCGTGGCCGCGGAACCCGCGCCCCGTCTGATGGCCATCAACATCGACGAGGGTGAACCGGGCACGTTCAAGGATCGGTACTACCTCGAACGCGACCCGCACCGTTTTCTCGAAGGCGCCATCATCGCGGCATGGGCCGTGGGCATCGACGCGGTCTACATCTACCTGCGCGACGAATATCACGGCTGCCGCGCGATTCTCGAGCGCGAGCTCGCGGCGCTGCAGGCCAATCCGCCATGCACGCTGCCGCAGTTCCATTTGCGGCGTGGAGCCGGTGCCTATATCTGCGGTGAAGAGTCCGCGATGATCGAATCGATCGAGGGCAAGCGCGGAGAACCGCGACTGCGTCCGCCCTACGTGGCGCAAGTCGGTCTGTTCGGCCGGCCGACGCTCGAGCACAACATGGAGACGCTCCACTGGGTGCGCGAGATTCTCGAGAAGGGCGCCGACTGGTTCGCCAGCCACGGCCGCAACGGACGCAAGGGGTTGCGCTCGTTCTCCGTAAGCGGACGCGTCAAGAAGCCGGGCGTGCACCTCGCGCCTGCGGGCATCACGCTGCAGGAGCTGGTGGACGAGTACTGCGGTGGCATGCTCGACGGCCACACCCTGTACGGTTACCTGCCGGGCGGCGCATCAGGCGGCATCCTTCCGGCGTCGATGGCCAACGTGCCGCTCGACTTCGACACGCTCAATCAATACGGCTGCTTCATCGGCTCGGCCGCCGTCGTCGTCCTTTCGGACAAGGACACCGCAACGAAAGCGGCGCGCAACGTGATGAAGTTCTTCGCCGACGAGTCGTGCGGGCAGTGCACGCCATGCCGCGTCGGCACCGAGAAGGCCCTCCACCTGATGAAGGCGAAGCAGTGGGACAAGCCGCTGCTGCAGGAGTTGTCGCAAGGCCTGATGGACGCGTCGATCTGCGGTCTCGGACAGGCCGCACCGAATCCGATGCTGTCCGTCATGAAGTACTTCCCGAAAGAAGTCGGTGATGCATAAGACCCTCGAAGCAAAGATGGTGACGTTCACGCTGAACGGCCGGACCATCACCACGCCAGAGACGCAGACGATTCTCGAGACCGCCGACCACCTCGGCATCGAGGTCCCGCGCCTCTGCTACATGGAGGGCATGCGCGCCGACGGCAACTGTCGCACGTGCATGGTGGAAATCAAGGGCGAGCGCGTCCTCGCGGCATCCTGCTGCCGTTATCCGAAAGAGGGCATGGAGATCACCACCAACAGCCCGCGGGCGATCGCCAGCCAGAAGATGTCGCTCGAGCTGCTGCTCGCCGACATCCCCGAGACGTCCTACACGCTGAACTCCGAGCTGGATCTCTGGGCGAAGAAGATGGAGGTCGGCAAGCCACGCTTCCACTCGCGTCAGCAACCGACCGAGGACCTCTCGCATCCAGCGATGGCCGTGCACCTTGACGCCTGCATTCAGTGCAAGCGGTGCGTGCGCGCCTGTCGCGAGGAGCAGGTCAACGACGTCATCGGCTACGCCTTCCGCGGCGGCCACTCGAAGATCGTCTTCGACCTCGACGATCCGATGGGCGACTCGACGTGCGTCGCCTGCGGCGAGTGCGTGCAGGCATGTCCGACCGGAGCGTTGATGCCGGCACGCGATGTCGCGAAAGTCGTCCCCGACCGGCAGGTCGAGTCCGTCTGCCCGTACTGCGGCGTCGGCTGTCAGCTCACCTACAACATCAAGGACAACAAAATCCTCTATGTGCAAGGCAAGGATGGCCCGGCGAACTCGAGCCGCTTGTGTGTCAAAGGCCGTTACGGCTTCGACTACGTCCAGCATCGTCATCGCCTGACCAGGCCCCTGATTCGCAAGAAGGGTGTGCCGAAGCACAAGGACTTCACCATCGATCCGGACAAGTGGCACGAGGTGTTCCGCGAGGCGACGTGGGAAGAAGCGCTCGACTTTGCAGCACACGGCCTGCGTGACATCCGCGATACGTACGGCAAGAAGGCGCTGGCTGGTTTCGGATCAGCAAAGGGCACGAACGAAGAGGCGTATCTGTTCCAGAAGCTGGTGCGCACCGGCTTTGGTTCGAACAACGTCGATCACTGCACGCGACTGTGCCACGCGTCGAGCGTTGCGGCGCTGATGGAAGGCATCAACTCCGGCGCGGTGTCGAACCAGGTCCGCGACGTGGTGAACGCCGAGGTGATCTTCGTCATCGGCGCCAACCCCACGGTCAACCACCCGGTCGCCGCAACGTGGATCAAAAACGCGGCGAAGGCCGGCGTGAAACTGATCGTCGCCGATCCGCGTCGCGGGGATCTCGCACGTCACGCCACGTACAACCTGCAGTTCAATCCGGATACGGACGTCGCGCTCCTCAACGCGATGCTGCACGTCATCGTCGAGGAAGGCCTCGCCGATCAGAACTTCATCCAGGATCGGACGTCGGGCTACGAGGCGCTCGCCGAGAACGTCAAAAGGTTCTCGCCCGAAGCCATGGCGCCGATCTGCGGGATCGACGCGCAGACAATCCGCGAGGTCGCGCGTCTCTACGCGACATCGAAAGGCTCGATGATCCTCTGGGGAATGGGGATCTCGCAGCACGTGCACGGGACCGACAACGCACGCTGCCTCATCGCCCTGGCGCTGTCGACGGGACAGATTGGCAAGCCGGGCTCGGGACTCCATCCGCTGCGCGGCCAGAACAACGTGCAGGGCGCGTCGGATTCTGGGCTGATTCCGATGTTCTATCCCGACTATCAGCGCGTGAACGCGCCCGAGGCGCGGCAACGCTTCGAGAAGCTGTGGAAGACCGAGCTCGATCCGGACCCCGGACTGACCGTCGTCGAGATCATGCACGCGGCCAAGAAGAAGGAAATCCGCGGGATGTACATCATGGGTGAGAACCCGGCGATGTCGGATCCCGACGTCGATCACGCGCGTGAAGCGATGGCGGCGCTTGACCACATTGTCGTGCAGGACATCTTCCTGACCGAGACAGCGTATCTCGCCGACGTCGTGCTGCCGGCGACCGCGTGGCCCGAGAAGGTTGGCACCGTCACCAACACCGATCGCATGGTGCAGCTCGGACGCAAGGCGATTGAGCCGCCCGGAGACGCGAAAGAAGACTTCTGGCTGATCGTGCAGATCGCCAAACGGATGGGACTGGACTGGACATACAGCCATCCGCGAGATGCGTTCAACGAGATGCGTCAATGCATGGACTCGATCGCCGGCATCACCTGGGAGCGTCTTGAAGAACAGTCGTCGGTGACCTATCCGTGCGTGAAGGAAGGCGACCCCGGCGATCCAGTGGTGTTCATCGAGAACTTCCCGACGCAGACGGGGCGCGCCAAGTTCGTGCCTGCCGATCTCATTTCGGCCAACGAGCGGCCCGACGCGGAGTACCCGATGGTGCTCATCACCGGCCGTCAACTCGAACACTGGCACACCGGGTCGATGACGCGACGCGCGTCCGCGCTCGATTACATTGAGCCGGAGCCGGTCGCCTCGCTGCACCCGCTCGATCTCGAGACGCTCGGCATTCCTGCCGGCACGACGCTGACCATTGCGTCCCGCCGCGGTGAGATTTCGCTGTACGCGCGCGCCGACGAAGGCATGCCACGCGGCGCGGTGTTCGTCCCGTTCTGCTATTACGAGGCAGCGGCGAATAAGCTGACCAACCCCGTGCTCGACCCGTTTGGCAAGATCCCTGAGTTCAAATACTGCGCGATCAAGGTGACCGCCGGCGGAGTCACGCCAGAGAAAATGAGCTTCGGCGGAGGCGCGTTGCTCGCCGACGCGATGCGTACATAGTGTCCGCCTTCACGCGGACCGCACTGATGTGACCCCGCACGACGTCCGGATGCAGGGCTTCACGCGCCGTCACACGGTGCAGGAAGCCTTGTCGTGGCTCGATGCGCAGCTGCGGACGCTCGATGCCGAAGACGTTCCGCTGCGCGATGCGGCCGGCCGCGTCCTCGCCTCGCTCGTCATCAGCGAGATCGACGTCCCCGGATTCGATCGCGCGACGATGGACGGCTATGCGGTCGTCGCCGATTCGACCGAAGGCGCCACTCCTTATAACCGCGTTCCACTCAGCGTCGTCGGCGATGCGATGCCGGGAGCGCCGTTCACGCGAACGATCACGCGCGGCCAGGCAGTGCGAATCATGACCGGCGCGCCGATGCCCTCTGGCAGCAATGCCGTCCTACCAGCGGAGTCGGTCGATACGAATGACCGTAGAGGCGAGTCTTCCGCCTTCGCTGAAGCTCCGGCGGACAGGTTAGACCCGCCTTCTTTGGACGCGCCGAGAACGATCGCCGCGATCTCTGAAGTCTCCCCACAGAAAAACGTCGGCCATCGCGGCGAAGACATCATTCGTGGTACGACGC
>DATCXH010000930.1:0-2697 GCA_036565925.1 Vicinamibacterales bacterium | reverse complement strand
CCAGGTGGCATCGCGACGGCAATGGCGTCGCCGATTCCTGCGAGGTAGTACTCAGCCACCCACTCGCACAACTTCACGACGCCCGGTGGCAGAAACGGCTCGCGATCCAGCACCTCGACGACGTCTTTCACCGCGTCGGGCTCAGATCCGTCTGCACTCTGCTGCACGACGCATCCCGTCACGATGCGCTTGCCAATCGGCACCCGCACCCGAGCACCGACCAGGGGCAACTCGAGATGATCGGGAACGTTGTAGCTGAGACGGTCGAGAAAAGGAACGGGAACCGCGACAGAGACGAGACGCACTACTCGCCCGATAGTATCGCGCGCACTCGTTTCATGTCTTCCCACACCTCACGTTTTGACGAAGGATTCCGCAGCAAATACGCGGGGTGATACGTCGGCATCAGTATGGCGTCGCGATACGTGTACTCGCGACCGCGAATCCGCGTGATCGGCTCGGTGGTCTTGAGCAGCGACTGCGCAGCGAACTTGCCGAGTGCCACGATCACCTTGGGTTTGATCGTCTCGATCTGCCGGAACAGGAACGGCTCGCACTGCTCCACTTCGTCGGGCTCGGGATTGCGGTTCTGGGGCGGCCGGCACTTGATCACGTTGGCGATGTAGACATCCTCGCGGTTCAGGTTGATCGCTTCGATGATCTTGGTCAGCAGCTGACCGGCGCGGCCAACAAATGGCTCGCCCTGAATGTCTTCGTCAGCGCCCGGCGCTTCGCCAACGAACATCAGATCCGCGTTTGGATTCCCCACGCCGAACACCACCTGACGTCGGCCGAGCGTGTGCAGCTTGCAACGCGAACAATCTGGACCGATGTCGATCTTGATGGCGTTCAACGCGTCGGCTTGAGAGGTGAACACACGAATGGGTTCCGAAGGTTCCAGGGGTTCAGAAGATTGAAATTCCGTGGGTTCTGGGCGTCCTAAAGATTCTCGTTCCGAGAGTTTCGGTTCTGTCGGTTCTGGTTCAATCGGTTCGTGTTCGACGGTTTCGCGTGTGCGCCATTCCGCTTCGCGGCGGAAGCCATCGACGCCAAGCTCGCCGAAAAACTCGAGATGGGCGCGGAACTGATCAGCGGACACGATCAGCGCGAGGCAAGTTTGCCGGTACGCGACCGGAGGAGATGTTCGACACGATCGAGGATGACTGACGCGACGCTGGCCTTGCTCTGGAGCGGCACTACCTGCTCCGCGCCATCGCCGATGATCGTCACGGCATTCGTGTCGCTATCGAAGCCTTGATCCGACTTCGACACGTCATTGGCGACGATCAGATCGACTTTCTTGCGGACGCGCTTCTCACGGGCCCTGACGAGCAGGTCCTGCGTTTCAGCGGCGAAGCCAACCAGAATCGGGCGCTCTCCGCCAAGACCGGCTCGCATCGATCCCAGGTCGCCGAGGATATCCTTCGTGCGCTGCAGCGTCAGCGTGAGCGGACCATCCGTCTTGGTGACCTTCTGCCCCGCCGGCGACGCCGGCGCGTAATCAGCGACAGCGGCAGCCATGATCACGACGTCAGCATTCGACGCGACGCGCATCACGGCCTCATGCATGTCCGCGGCACTCCGTACTGCGATGGTCGCATCGACGCTCGGCGGCGTCACGGTGGTGGGACCGGCGATGAGCGTCACCTCGGCACCACGTCGCCGCGCCTCTGCGGCTAACGCAAACCCCATGCGACCGCTCGAGCGGTTGCCAACGTAACGCACCGGATCGATGTCTTCGTAGGTCGGCCCCGCCGTGACGACCACGCGAGTGCCCGCGAGCGACGTTGCCGGCGGCTCGACGATCGCCGCGGCAGCCTCGACGATCTCGGCAGGTTCGGCCAATCTGCCTTTTCCGATCCAGCCGCACGCGAGATATCCTTCGCCCGGTTCGACGAACCGCACGCCGCGCGCGCTGAGCGTCTGTAGATTGCGTTGCACCGCCTCGTGCGCCAACATGTTCACATTCATCGCCGGTGCGATGAGCACGGGAGCCTTGGTCGCCAGATAGAGGGACGTCAGAAAGTCGTCGGCAATCCCATTGGCAAACTTGCCGATCACATTGGCCGTGCACGGCGCGACGACCAGCAACGCGATGCCATCGGCAATCGCGATGTGCTCGATATCGGCATTCATCCCAGGCCGCCACTGCGACGTGATCACCGGACGCCGCGTGATGGCCTCGAACGTGACCGGCCCGACGAACCGCGCCGCCGCGCGCGTCATGACCGCGACGACGTCGTGACCGCGCTTCTGGAGCCCGCGGCACACTTCGACCGCTTTGTAGGCTCCAACGCCGCCAGTAACACCCAGTGCGATCAACGCCATCGCCGATCTCAGCCCTCGTCGACGATCTTCTCGACTTTCCTGCGAAGGACTTCGCGTTGCGCGATCGTCACCTTCTTGTCGCCCTCCTCGCGCGGCACCGCGCCGGCCAGGAGTTGGCGCGCCCGCGCGCTGGCCATGACGACGAATTCAAAGCGGTTCTCTTTGGGACTTCCCTTCATTCGAATGTTCCTATGATGGCTTCGGCCTTGGGCCGCATGCGTTGTGTCCGTGCGCGTTCGGCGGCGACGATCGCTTCCAGTCGCTCGACCGCCGAGTCCAGTTCATCGTTGATGACGAGATAGTCGTACTGCGAGTACTCGTCGACCTCGCTGCGAGCGACGGCGAGCCGCCGCACGATCTGTTCGTCGG
>DATCXH010000505.1:0-2411 GCA_036565925.1 Vicinamibacterales bacterium | reverse complement strand
TCAGCGGCAGCGACAGCAGAATCGTGACCGGGTGCAGCCATGACTCGAACTGCGCCGCGAGCACGAGATACATGAAGATGAGCGACAGCGCGAGTGCCTGCAGAAATGCGCTTGCCGTGCGATTGAGCTCGCGGGAGCGGCCAGCAAACCCGGTGCGATACTCCGACCCGAGCCCCAACTGAGTTGCCTCGGCGGCAATCTGCTGCTGCGCCGCTGACTGCGAAGTGCCCGGCAGCATATTTGCACCCACCGTAACCTGACGCTGACGATTCAGGCGACGGATGTCCGCTGGCGCGTCGCCGTGCGTGAAGGACGCGATGTTCTCGAGCGGCACGGCGCCCAAACGCGACGAAGGCACCGTGAGGCGCGCAATCGCCGCCTCCGATCCGCGGTGTTGTTCTTCGGCGCGCAGATGAACCTCGTACTGCTCACCGGCTTCGTTGTAGGTCGTGACCTGGTCGCCACCGACGAGCAATCGAAGTGCATCCGCCGCATCGGATATCTGCACGCCAAGATCCGCAGCCTTGGGGCGATCCAACCTCACTGACATTTCGGGCTTGCCAACCCGCAACGAGGTATCAACGTCCACCAGACCGGGAATCGAGCGCGCCTTGTCGGCAAGTGTGTTGCTCGCGCGTTCGAGCGTCCCCAGATCCGGCCCCTGCAGCACGAACGTCACGTCGCCCTGCCCGCCCTGACCACCACCGCCGCCACCGCCGCCGATACCCGGCGCCTGCAACGACGCCTTCACGCCTTCGGGCGCGGCCTTCGGCAGGACCTCGTTGCGGACGACGTCCATGATTTCGAACTGATCGCGTCGGCGTTCGTCGATCGGCTTCAGGCGTACGTAGATCGATGCGGTGTTGAGCGTCCCTGCCGAATCGCCGGCAACAGTGATCATCGTGTAGACCACTTCCGGCAACTGACGAATCGCCGCCGAGACGCGATTCGCCGTCACCTCAGTGGCTTCGAGGCTCGTGCCTTCCGGCGCACGCAGGCTGACGTCGAACTCGGACTGGTCGTCCTGCGGTGTGAAGTTGATGTTCACGATCCGAAACATCGGCACGCTCGACAGCAACACGAGGACCGCCACCGCGGCGACCAGGCCGCGGTGGGCCATGGACCATTCGAGCATTCGCGTGTAAATGCGATCGATCGGTCCGAATAACTTCGAGTGCTTGGAGTCGTGGACGTGATGATCCTCGTCTTCCGTCCGCCGTTTCACCTTCAGCCATCGCCCGCTCATCGTCGGGATCAGCGTGAAAGCGACCAGCAATGACACCATCACCGCGAACGCCATCGTCAGGCCGAAGCTCCGCATGAAGCGGCCGACCATACCGCTCATGAAGCCGACCGGCGCGAAGATCGCGACGAGCGACATGGTCGTGGCCAGCACCGCGAGCCCGATCTCTCTCGTGCCTTCAATGGCCGCCTGAATCGGCGGCATGCCTTTCTCCTCGATGAACCGGTAGACGTTCTCGAGGACGACGATGGCATCGTCGATGACGATGCCGACCGACAGTGTCAGCGCCAGCATCGTCAGCATGTTGAGCGTGAAGTTCATGTACCAGAGCAGAGCGAAAGTCGCGATGATCGAAGTCGGAATGGAGATGGCGGCAATGACCGTTGAACGCAGGTTGCCGAGAAACAGCAGCACGACGAACGCAGCCAGTACCGAGCCGACGACCAGATGCTCTTCGACGCTGCGGATCGACGCCTCGATGAACTCCGCGCCGTCGCGGACGATCCTCAGCTCGTAGCCCGGCGGCAGCGCCAGTTGCACTTCGGCGAGACGCTCCTTCACATTGTTGACGACTTCCACTGTGTTCGTGCCGGACTGCTTCCGCACCTGCAACAGCACCGTCGGATCGCCGTTGATGCTGGCGAGCGTCGTCGCCTCGGCGACGCCATCGTCCACGCGTGCGACGTCCTGGACTTGGACCGGGTGGCCATCCACCTGGCGCAGCACGAGGTCGCCGAACTCCTCGGGACGTTCGACGCGGCCGCGCGTGCGCATGGTGGTCGACTGCGCGCCTTCGTCGATGCGGCCGCCGGGGATGTCGGCGTTCTGCGACTGCAACGTGCGCGAGATGTCGTTGACAGTCAGGTTGTAGGCGCGCAACCGATCGGCATCGACCCAGACGTTGATCTGCCGCTTGCGCCCGCCGAGCACGAGCACCTGGCCGACACCGTCGGCACTCTCGAGACGACGACGAAGTACCTTGTCGGTGTACTCAGTGACATCACGGATCGGCTTCTTCGCGGTCACGGCGATGGTGAGAATCGGCGCCGCATCGGGATCCTGCTTCTCGATGGTCGGTTGCAGGATGGTGCGAGGCAGCTGCGGCAGGATGCGGTTGATGCGGTCGCGGACTTCCTGTGCGGCGACATCCGCATTCTTCTCGAGCCTG
>DATCXH010000921.1:0-3141 GCA_036565925.1 Vicinamibacterales bacterium | reverse complement strand
TGGCGGACATCGCCGCCAAGCTCCGCGCGCACAACATCACCGTGCGCACGCTCGACAAGCCGCTGCGGGCGCAGGGCGAGGCGTTCATCATTTCGAACGTGCGCCACGCGCGCCGGCGCGGCTACGACATGACGACGCTCGACGGCAAGTTCACGGATGAGCAGGTGCGCGAGTTCCCCGCCGGCAGCTTCTTCGTCGATATGGCACAGCCCATGGCGAACGCCGCCTTCTACTATCTGGAGCCGCAGGCGCGCGACGGGTTCGTCGGTTGGGGCGTGCTCGACGACGTGCTGCACCCGGGCGAATATCCGATCTTCAAGTACAGACGCGAGGCCAAGTGATCAGCCGTCGTCTCGCCTCGCTCGCCGCGGCCAGTGTCCTCGTCCTGGCCGCGGCGGTTCCCGCACACACCCAGAGCGGCGAGAGCGCTCAGACGCCGCTGGCCCAGGCGCTGAACGCTCTCCCTCTTCGCAACATCGGCCCGTTCCGGCAGAGCGCGTGGGTCACGAGCATCGCGGTGCCCAACGCGCCGCTCCATGCGCATCTGTACACGATCTGGGCCGGGACGCGCAGCGGCGGTGTGTGGAAGACCACCAACGGCGGCGTGACCTGGGATCCCGTGTTCGACAGCGCCGGTGTCCCATCGATCGGTGCTCTCGCGGTGGCGCCGAGCAACGGCAACATCGTGTGGGTGGGCACCGGCGAGCAGGCCAACGCGCGCAGCTCCTACTCGGGCAGGGGCGTCTACAAAACGACGGACGGTGGCAAGAGATGGCAGGCGATGGGACTGGAGGACTCGCAGCACATCGCGCGCATCGTCATCGACCCGCATGACCCGAACGTGGTCTACGTAGCGGCGATGGGGCACCTCTTCTCCACGAACGCGGAGCGCGGTGTCTTCCGAACGACCGATGGTGGTAGGACCTGGAAGAAGGTGCTGTACGTGGACGACCACACCGGCGCGATCGATCTGGTGATCGACCCTGCGAACCCCAAGCGCCTGTACGCTGCGATGTACGACAAGCAGCGACTGCCCTGGCGGCTGATCGAGAGCGGCCCCGGGAGCGGGATCTTCCGCACGGCCGACGGCGGCACCACCTGGACGAAGCTCAAAGGCGGACTGCCGAGCGGCCCACTCGGCCGCATCGGTCTCGACATCTATCGAAAGAATCCGAAGATCCTCTACGCGCTGATCGAGAATCAGAATCCGGACACGAGCGGGCGCGGCATTCTCGGCAACGAGGTGTATCGCTCCGACGACGGCGGCACCAGTTGGCGCCGCACGAGCACCACGAACGTGGCGGGGGGCAAGGCGCCGTACTCGTTCAACCAGATACGCGTGGATCCCGCGAACGACAAGCGGATCATCGTCAACAGCGACGACATGACGATCAGCGAGGACGGGGGACGCACGTGGGATGACCGGCGCATCTGGCCCAGGAACTTCTTCGACCGCTCGTTCGGCGACTTCCGCACGATGTGGTTCGATCCAGGGGATCCGAAGCGCATCATCCTGGGCAGCGACGGCGGCGTGCAGATCTCGTTCGACGGTGGGCACACGTCGGACTACTTCCCGAATCTGCGCATCGGCGAGGCGTACGCGATCGGGCTGGACATGGACGATCCCTATCACGTCTACGCCGGCTTCCAGGATCACGATTCGTGGAAGGGACCGGTGAACGGGCGATGGGGGAACATCATGCTCGAGGACTGGGTGACCGTGGGCCCGGGCGACGGCATGTACAACGTGGTGGATCCGACGGACAGCCGTTGGGCGTACAACACGCGCGAACTGAACCAGCTCGGGCGAATGGATCAGCACACCGGCATCCGCACGAACATCCGGCCGCCGCAACCCGAGGGGATGCCGCGGCTCCGCTACAACTGGATCGCTCCGATCGCGCTGTCTCCGTTCGACCCGAAGACGATCTATGCAGGCGCGCAGCTTCTCTTCCGCTCGCGTGACCGCGGCGACACGTGGGAGGCGATCAGCCCCGACCTCACGACGAACGACAGCACGAAAATCGGCTTCCGTAGCACGCCGTACTGCACCATCTCCACGCTCGCCGAATCGCCGGTGGCGCAGGGGATGATCTGGGTCGGCACCGACGACGGCAGGGTGCAGCTCACGCGCGACGCTGGCCATCAATGGACGGACCTCACGCCGGCGCTCGCGGCCGCGGGCGCACCGCTCGACCGGTGGGTGAGCCGAGTGTTCCCGTCGCCGCACGACGCGAACGTCGCGTTCGTCTCGAAGAACGGCTTCCGCAACGACGACTTCACGCCGTACCTCTACCGCACGAGCGACGGCGGCAGAACGTGGACGTCGATCGTCGGTGACCTGCCGCGCGCGCCGATCAACGTCGTGGTGCAGGACGTGGTGAACCCGCACCTCCTGTTCGTCGGCAACGACATCGGTCTCTTCGTGTCGATCGACGACGGCGCGCACTGGACGCAGTGGAGAGCGAACCTTCCGATCATCCCGGTTCACGACCTGAAGATCCATCCGCGCGAGAGCGACATCGCGCTGGCCACGTACGGCCGCTCACTCTGGGTGGGCGACATGCATGCGCTGCGCGAGCTGAGCGCGGAGACGCTGGCGCGGCCGGCGTACCTGTTCGACGTCGAACCATCGGTGCAATACAACTTCGGGACGCAGGGAATGAACTACGCGCTGTACGGCGACAAGTATCTGCGCGTGCCCAACGAGCCGGAGGGGATGGTGGTGGGCTACTGGCTCGATTCGGCATCGTCGGCGCCAGCGCGAATCATCGTCACCAACGACTCGGGCACGGTCGTGCGCGTGGTCACCGACACGACGATGCGGCGCGGGATGAACAGCGTGGTGATCCCCTTCGAGGTGAGGAGGCGCAGGTCCGGGCGCGACTTTGCCGGTGGCCGCGGACCCGCGGGGGACGGTGACGGTGCTCGGAGCGGAGATGCGCTCGAGGGCCCGCTCACGCCGGGCCGCTATACCGTGACGCTCGAGGCCGCTGGGGAGCGGCTCACCAAACCGGCGATTGTCAGGGAGCGTAAGACGGGGTCAGGTCTTTAGAGCGGTTCCGGGTCATGCTGATTGAAGCAGGGTCCGGCATGCAAGATGGCACGGAGAATGTTGCGCGTGGTGCTGGTGGTGCCGCC
>DATCXH010001240.1:0-4446 GCA_036565925.1 Vicinamibacterales bacterium | reverse complement strand
GCGCCGTCCGCCGCTGCTCTTCGCCGTGGGCGATGACGATCAGATTGCCGACCGAGATGGCAAAGTTCTGCTCGTCAACCGTCCACGCGCGCGTACCGCCGATGTGCTCGGCGCACAGCACGCCGAGCCGCTGATTGTTCCCCTGCAGCGGTATGTCGAGCATCGCACCGATGTTGTTGGGGACGAGATAGCTGTCGCGGAATTCGCGCGTGCGCGGATCCGTCTGCGCATCGTTGGCCGCAACGACGCGCTCGCGCTCGATGGCCTCGAAGTAGACGGGTGCGACGATGCGCGGGAGGACGGCCCCCGATTCATACCGATTGCCGTTGCGGAGATGGAGGCCCACGCACCGAATCAGTAAGTGCCGGGCGTCGAATTCCCACATGCTCAGCCGTTCGACGTCGATCGCGCGTGCGGCAATCTCGAGAATGCTGCGCAAGCGGTCGCCGAACTGCTCGCCCGGATTCGTATACCGGGCGGTTAGCTCAGTCAGTGCATCACTTTGCACACCGAGGCGGCGTTCGCTGGCAGCCAGGGAATCGGCCGCGTTACCAATACTGTCCACGCAGGCAGGTTAACTCACTGTCCTGTAGGATTGGATAGTGAACTCCCAACGGTCAACTACCAACTCCCAGCCATTCCCAACACCCAACTCCCAATGCGAAACTGCGGAGTCGGATCAACAGCGGGAATTGGGAATTGGGAGTGATTGGTAGTTGGGATTTGGTGCGTGGGAGTTGAAAAAGATGACGTCTCTGCGTCTCGTGCGTGCGAGCGTGCTGGCTGCAGTTCTGGCGGCTACTGCGCTCGTTTCCTTCGGCACCGACCTGTCCGCCGCAGCGGCGGCCGCACAGATCGCGGCAGCGCCGGCGCCGACCGACGGACGCGATGCGTCCGCAGCGTCGGTCGCGTCGTTTTCGCTGACGCAGCTGATGCCGGTCGATCCCGAGGTATCCCTCGGGACGCTGCCGAACGGGCTGAAGTTTTACGTCCGCCCGAACCCCAAGCCCGCTCGCCGCGTGGAGCTGCGTCTGGTGGTCAAAGCGGGATCCGTGCTCGAAGACCCTGACCAGCTCGGGCTCGCACATTTCGTCGAGCACATGCTGTTCGAGGGCACGACCAATTTCCCTGGGAACGGCATCAACGACTTCCTCGCCTCGCTCGGACTCGGCATCGGCGCCGACGCGAACGCGCAAACCAGCTACGACGACACACAGTACATATTGCGCGTGCCGAGTGATTCGCCGCGCGCGCTCGAACGCGCGATGCTCGTGCTGAAAGATTGGGCGAATGCTGCCAGCTTCGAGCCGAGTGCAATTGAGCGACAGCGCGGAATCGTCCTCAGCGAGTGGCGTCAGCACCTCGGCGCGGGCGAGCGGACGCGCGACAAAATCCGCCAGGTCCAGCTCGAAGGATCGCAGTACGCGAACCGCTCGCCGATTGGTGATCCCGACATTCTCCGGAAGGCGCAGCGCGAACAGCTCGTGCGCTTCTATCGCGACTGGTACCGGCCCGACCTGATGGCCGTGATTATCGTCGGCGACATCAACCGCGATGCCGTCGTCGGCATGATCAAGTCGAACTTCTCGTCGTTGACCAATCCGTCCCCGGCACGGCAGAGACCGAACTTCGACGTGCCGGAAAAGCCCGCAACGCGTTACACGATCGTTGCGGACAAGGAGACGACGGCAACGTCGGTGTCGATCAGCAATCTCCGGCCGGCGCGTCCGCAGGACACCGTCGGTGGCTATCGCCAGATCATGATGGACCAGTTGTTTGGCGACATCCTCGACGCGCGGCTCGATGAGCTCACCCAGCGCGAGAAGCCGCCGTTCCTGCGCGCCGGCGCGCAGCGTGTGCTGTTCCCGGCGCCGCGGACCAAGGATGAAGCGCAGATGATCGCGCTCACCTCGAACACCGGCGTGCTCCCTGGGCTCGATGCGCTGGTCACCGAGATGCAGCGCGTGGCGCGCTACGGCGTGACCGCGACCGAGCTCGCGCGCGCGAAGCAGGCCCGGCTCCTCAGCT
The DNA here is from genome assembly GCA_036565925.1 of Vicinamibacterales bacterium. GTDB lineage: Bacteria > Acidobacteriota > Vicinamibacteria > Vicinamibacterales > UBA2999 > Gp6-AA40. The sequence goes on along the minus strand of DATCXH010001240.1, from coordinate 2,418 downwards.
ACGAACGCAGCGTGACCGAGAGTCCCGACCGCGAGTCGGAGAGTCGCGCCGACGAGTACACGCGCAACTTCCTCCAGAACGAAGCGCTGCCGACGATTTGGCAGGAACTGGCCTTCCATCGCCGCTTCCTCCCGACGATTACGCTCGAAGAGATCAACGCGCTCGGGCCGCAGTGGTTCCCCGAACAGAACCGCCTGGTGATCGTCACGGCGCCGGAAGCGGTCGGCGTGACGCTGCCGACTGAAGCGCAGCTCGCGACGACGATGAAGACGGCGACCAGCCGTCGCGTCGACCCCTACGTGGACGTGGACGCGGGGCAGTCGCTGATGGACGCGCCGCCCAAACCCGGCACCATCGTCAAGACAACACCCCGTCCTGGTGGCGTCACCGAGTGGACCCTCTCGAACGGCTCGACCGTCGTTCTGAAGCCGACCACGGTGAAAGAGGATCAGATTCTGTTTCGAGCCACCGCGCCCGGCGGCACGTCGCTGGCGAGCGATGCCGATTTCATCGCCGCGCGTTCGGCCGACGACGTAATTGGTGTGGGAGGCGTGGGGCGCTTCAACGACACGACGCTGGACCGCATGCTCTCGGGCAAAGCCGTCGCGGTGATGCCGTACTTCGGAGAGATCACCGAAGGACTGACGGGTGGAAGCACACCGCAGGACCTCGAGACGATGTTCCAGTTGCTGTATATGCGATTCACTGCGCCGCGCGCGGATCCGGCGGCGTTTGCGGCGCTGGTCCAGCAGCGGAAGGGTCTGCTTGCGAATCAGATGGCCAGCCCGGACGTCGTGTTCAGCCAGACGTTGTACTCCACGCTGAGCCGCGATCATCTGCGGCGTCAGCCGGAGACGCCCGCGACCGTCGATAAATGGGACCTCGCAAAGTCGCTGGCCTTCTATAAAGCGCGGTTCGCCGACGCGAGCCACTTCACGTTCGTCTTCGTCGGCAGCTTCACCGTCGACATGATCAAGCCGTTCGTCGAGACCTACGTCGCGAGTCTGCCTGCGACCAGGAGCGCTGAGACGTGGCGCGATCTCGGGATCACACCGCCGAGCGGCGTCGTGCAGAAAACCGTCGAGAAGGGCATCGCGCCGAAAAGCCAGGTCGCGCTCGTCTTCGCAGGCCCGTTCGCGTACAACGACTCCAACCTGCTTGCGCTGCGAACGATGACGATGGTGCTGCAGGGGCGGCTGTTCGACACGATTCGTCAGCAGCTCGGTGGGACGTACAGCATTGAAGTCGAGCCGCTGACGCAGAAGAATCCCAAACCCGAATTCAGCGTGCGCATCTCGTGGGCGTGCGACCCGGCGCGCGTCGAGACGCTGGTGCAGCGCGTGTTCGACGAGATCAACTTCGTCAAGCGCACGCCGCTGACCTACGACCAGATGGGTCGGGTCCGCGCGGCGCTGCGGCGCGACTGGGACGAGAACAGCCAGAACAACGGTTATCTGCTCAATCAGATCGTGCGGAAGTATGAGGAGGGCAATCCCGAAGGAGTCGCGAGCGTCTTCAACGTGCCCGATCAGATCAACGCGCTCACTGGCACGGCGGTCCAACAGGCGGCTCAGAACTATCTGAGCATGGACAATTACGTGCGGGTCACGTTGATGCCGGAGAAGTAAGGTCAAAAGGCAAAGGGCAAAGGTCAAAAGTCAGGTCAAAGGCCAAGGACGAGGGTCAAGGTCCAGGGCGAGGGTCAAGGTCCAGCAGCTCGTGGTGAACGCCCGAGCAAGGTCTCTGGAACTGACTTCAGACAATCGCGGCTCTGAGGACCCGGTCGTGCGACTCCGTTGAGCGTGCGTCAGCCTTCTGAGTGTCGATCGGCAGACCATTTGAAGGCGTCGCTCTCAGGAGGAGCACAACCGCAACCGGGAATCCTACGCCGTACAGCACCCCGTGCCCTCCCACCAACCCGATGAGCGCTCCGATCACGTGCGCCACGATGGACGCCGCAGAGCCCCACAAAGCGAGGTGGCGTCCCAGCTGGCGCTTCATGATCAGTGAGACACCAGCGATGAGGAGACAGAAGGCTCCGACGCTGCCGACTGCACCCAGTACCGTTCGCAACGTATCGCCTTCCGCAAAGAATGCAGAGGCAGCCATCAGACTGGCTTCCAGGATCGGGAGGGACACGAACACGCTGAGGATACCGAGCGGGCGCAGAAGCTGACGATCGATCGACATGAGATCTCCTGGTCAGTTACTGCCGTTAGACTCCGACGCTCCGGAACAGTTGCATCGCTGCCCTTCACGTAGACTATTTCATTCTTTTAGCCGACTGCTCGTTCTCCAGACAGATCTCGTCAACCAGTTCGGTATCGACGACGATCTTCTGTCTCAGCTTCACCGTCCATGGCTTGGTGTACGCCTTGGGATCATCGACAGTAACCTCGATGTCGAGATGCCCGTACT
>DATCXH010001209.1:0-3323 GCA_036565925.1 Vicinamibacterales bacterium | reverse complement strand
GCACCGGCGGATCGTGCCTTGACATTGGGATCTCTCACATAGTTCCACTTCGTCGCGTCGAGCGCGTTCGCGTTCGCATAGAGGCCCGGGATGTCCTGATGCGTGCCGTAGCTGCGCAGGTTGTTGAAGAACCACAGCCGGTCGCGCTTAATCGGCCCTCCGACAGCGAGGTTCGTGTCCCAGTTCTTGATCAATCCCGGTGGCTCGGTGATGCCAACACGGCGCAAGTCATCGTCAAGGTTGCTGCCCTGTGACCACTTGCCGGCATTGCTGAAGAATGCGGAGCCGCTGTAGGTGTTGCCGCCGGTCTTGGGAATGATGTTGAACGCCGGCCCGCCGCGATCGCTCTCGCCCATGCCACCAGCGACGGTCACCTGAACTTCCTGCGCGTTGACAAAGTCGTAGGCGAAGCTGGAGACGCCGCCGCCCCCGAACGCCGATCCGACGTTCATCCCGTCAACTTGAACCGTGCCTTCGTTGCCACGGCCACCGCGCGAGGTGAAGAAGAAATTCGTCGCGGTCCCGGTCATCGACTGGGTGGAGTTCACGTCCAGCGTCAACGACTGAACGCCAGGCACCATCGCCAGGACGTTGCCGTAGGTACGCGTCGCCGGAACCGAGGCGAGCACTTCGTTCGAGAGCACGACCTCCCGCTTCGTGCTCGTCTGCGTATCGACGACGGGCGTCGCACCGGAGACGGTAATCGTCTCCTCCACCGCTCCGACTCGGAGGTCGGCGTTGATGGTCGTCACGCCGGCACCAGTCAACTCGATCGCCTCGCGCCTGACCGTTGAGAATCCGGACAGTGTGAAGGTCACCGTATATGTGCCCGGCTTGAGATCGACGATTCGATACTGGCCGGTCCCATCCGTCACGACCGTGCGTGACTTTTCGATGAGCGCCGGGCTCGCCGCTTCAACGCTGACGCCGGGAAGGATCGCGCCGGACGTATCCCGGACGATGCCGGCGACTGCAGGTTGCGAGAACGCGGGTGTTGCGAGGAGAAGTAGTGCCGCTATGACAAGGGATCCCGTGGCCACTGCACGCATGGACGGCCTCCTATCAGAGTGCGGTTGGATGCGCGCAAAGCCTACGGCAAGCGCACCACGCGATCAAGCACGCTGACGTGCGCGACGAGGCCCCGGGAATATTCGAGCGTGAACGCCGATTAGTGCTGGTGAGGACCACAACGATGACTTACCTGCACTCGACCTCTCGTTTCGGGTTGTCCGCGCTTGCCGCCGGCTTGCTATTGACGTTTCTAGGCACGTTGGTGGGACCCGCGACGACGACACAGGCCGCTCTCATAGACGAGGGCAACGGACCCCAGCTGCTCATCGGACGCGACGATGACCGGCAAGACAATGCGGCGATTCAGGCGGACGCCGCCGCGAACCAATCGCTCAACCGCACAGACGTCATGGTCGGCGGATCGGGCAACGACGTGATCTTCGGGTTGAACGGCAACGATGTGATGGACGGAGGTCCCGGTCGAGACATCATCCTCGGCGGACCGGATGGTGGACCAGCGCCTGGCGGTCCCCCGAACAGCGACATCATGTTCGGCGGACCTGGCAACGACGTGAATCTGTGGGCGCCCGGCGATGGCAGCGAGGCGTTCGTCGGCGGACAGGGGCGCGACGCGCTGATCTTCGGTGCCACGGATCGCGATACGGTTCCGGATGCGACGACAGGCGTTCGGCTGCCAACGCTGTTGTTTGGAGTTCCTGGATTCCCTCAGGGCATACCCACGGCGGACGTGTCCGGTCTCACGAACTTTTGCACGTTGGAAGACAGCCCATCGCCGGACTACCAGTTTCTTGTGCGCTTCAGGGGAGCAGCTGGCAACATCATCGTCACGGTGCGGGTGAGTGACGTCGAGCAGGTCTTCTGCAGTCAGGGCGGCGCGATCGCGTTTGCCGATCTGACCGCTCCGTCGCCGTCCTTCGTCGTGGTTTCACATCAGCAGGTCGAGGCCTTGAACCCGCTGGTCGCCGCCATGGTCCGATAGGGAATCAGTGCGGCGCAATGATCCGATAGCGTTGCGCGCGCGGCGCGCGCTCGTCAGCGGCCGGAGTGCCGCCCGGCGATCTCACCAGTCGCCGGGCTGTTCGAATCGTCCAACATCAAATCGACCATCAACTCGCCGGCAATGGCTTCCAGCAGATCGCGCAGCATCTCGGTGGTGACCGTCGCAGGCACTCCGAGTTCGGCACGGGCTCGGAACAACGCTTCACCCGACATCGGCGCGCTCGTCACGTCGGTTTCCAATTCTTCGATGTTCACGCGATGGTGCGCGAGCGCGCGCGAAATGTCACGAACGATCCCCGGTCGATCGTGTCCAAGCAGTTCGAGACGCACGGTGCGATATGAGCCCGCATCCTGCTCGCTACTCTGCTCGACGACAACGGTGAGTCCAACCGTCCCGAGTTTCGTCAGCTCCGCGACCAGCGCGTCGGCGCGATCGCGTTCGACGGTCAGGCGCAGCAGTCCGGCGAACTTGCCGCCAAGGCGGGCCATCCGGCTTTCCTCCCAGTTCGCGCCGGTGGCAAGAATCTGATCGGATAACTGCTCAACGATACCGGGCTTGTCATCGCCGATGACGGTCAGGACCAACGAAGCTCGCATGATGTGTCTCCTTGCGAGAGGGGGACAGATTGTACTTCGCATGGCGTCCGCGCTCACGACATATCGCGGTCGGCGAAGCGAGGCATGGCGCGGCGACACAGAACGCGCAACTCTTCACCAGGCTGTGCGCGGCACAGGATCTGCTCTCGGTTAGCGGTCTGCGGCGCAAGGCGCTCTTTCGCGGCGCAGTGGAGGAGGATCCATGTCACGCTCACTCGCTCGAGTCGCCCCGATCGGGGTGCTGATGTGTCTGATCGGCGCCGTATCGTTCGCGCAAACGACGTCAACCACGTCAACCGAGAACAAGAAGTTCGAGGTGATCTCGGTTGAGGGCAACACGCTTGTGGTCAAGCTGCCCGAAGGCACGCGCGAGATCTCCGTTCCTGATGACTTCAGGTTCACCGTCGACGGCAAACAGATGTCGGTTCATGAATTGAAACCAGGCATGAATGGGATGGCGACGATCACGACCCGCACCAAGTCAACTCCCGTGACGGTGACCGAAGTCAGGAACGGTGAAGTGGTCATGGCGGGAGGGGGGAGCATCTTTGTACGGACCGAGGACGGTCAAGTGAGGTCCTTCACCCAGGGCGACGTTGACAAGCGCGGGGTGAAGATCATCCGCGAGGGACAGCCGGCGAAGGTCAGCGACTTTCGTCAAGGCGATCGGCTCTCCGCCACCATCGTCACGACGA
>DATCXH010000980.1:0-3261 GCA_036565925.1 Vicinamibacterales bacterium | reverse complement strand
CCGCCGTCGGCAGCGGCAGGAAACTGTCTACGTCGTCGTCAGGTGTGCGTCTCGGCATCTGTAACGACGATCAGTATATCGAACGTTGATATAGATGCAAGAGGTTTCAGGAAGCGGGCATAATTCTCAGCACGCGATCGTCCCCGGACATCGGGGTGCCGCGTCCGTCACGATTGTTCGTGCAGAAATACAGATAGCCATCCGGACCAGACACCACATCGCGCAGACGGCCGAAGGTGCCTTCGAGCAGCCGCTCCTGGGCGGTGACGCGTCGCGTAGACGCATCGACGGTCAACCGCAGAAGGTGCATGCCGCGTAGTGTGGCGACGAAGAAGTTGTTGGCGAACTGCGGCAGGCGCTGCCCGCGATAGAACGACGCCCCTGAAGGTGCGATCGACGGGTTATAGAAGGTGATCGGCGCCTCCATCCCTGACATCGTCGCGGCGCCTTCGATGCGTGGCCACCCGAAGTTCAGCCCCGTGCGAAGCGCGTTGACTTCATCGTTGCCGTTGTTGCCGTGCTCGGATTCCCACAACTCACCGTTCGCCGGATGCCAGTCGAACCCCTGCGGATTGCGATGTCCGTACGTGAACACCGGAGAGGAGAAGCGATTGTCGCGCGGCGTTGTGCCGTCGCGATTCAGACGAAGGATCTTGCCCGCGAGCGAGGCGACATCCTGCGCGTTGTTGGTGTCGGCGGCATCACCGGCGCTGGCGTAGAGCAGGCCATCCGGTCCAAAACGCAGCCGGCCACCATCGTGAATCTGCGCCGCTGGAATGTTGTCGAGCAGCACGACGCGCTCACCGAGGCGCGAGTTCACTTCGCGATAGCGCACGATGCGATTCACACCGCCACCAGGCACTGACGCGGAGTAATAGAGATAGACGAAGTGATTCTGGGCAAAGTCCGGATCGAGCGCGAGACCGAGAAGACCTGCTTCGCCCTGCGCGAAGACCCCATCGAGGGTTAACGCCGGCTCGGACGCGCCGCCCAACGTCACAATGCGTACGCGACCAGGTCGCTCGGTGACAAACAACCGACCATCGGGTGCGAAGTTCAACGACCACGGGACTTCGAGACCGGTGAGTATCGTCTCGACGCTGAATCGCATCCCATCACGCGTGGTGAAGACTTCTCCAGTTTGAGGCGTGGTGGGGCTGTCCTTGGGACAGGCCGTCTGCATCCCCTGCGTGGCGACCACGACGGCCAGCAGCCCTGCGCTGAAGCCATGCGACATGGCGGCCATGATGCCATGGCCGCCGAACGGAACCGACTCAGCAGGTCCGCCTGCCGCCTTCGCGCCCAGCGCGCTTCGGCGAGCCTCGCCGTAGCCTTCGGCGGAGGCGGGAAGGCGGACACTAGACCGATCTAGAACGCGTACTCCAAACCAACGAGCGGCGAGATCTTGTCGCGCAGGCCGTTCGAATTCAGACGAACCAGGAGATTCAGATCCACGAGCAATCGGCCGAAGATGTTGACCTTCAATCCTGCAGCGGCATTGATCTGGTTCAACGATCCTGACGTGAAGGTGATGTTCGGGAACACCGTGTGGTTGGCGTCGAGCGCGTGAAAGTCCTCGAGACGAAGGCGAGGTGAATCGATGATATAGCGCCCGATCAGGTCCACTGACGCGGTGACGCGTGGATGGACTTCGATCACCGCGCCTGCCGAATATGTCGCGAGATCGGGAAGGTCCTCCGATTCGCCGCTTCCGGGCTCGCCGCCGAGGATGCTATCGCCGTTCCACTGGTAACCTGCGTTCAGGTGTGGCGACAACGCGCCGAAGTTTCCCGACCACACGAAGAATGGGCCGACACCCGCTGCACCGGTGCCGAGCAGGTTGCGTTCGTCTCCAGTCGGCAGGCGAAGGTCGACTCCCAGCGCCACGCCCTGATTCGTCGCCTTCTTGACCGTCTGCTTCAGTCGAACAATCACGTCGCCGGGACCCGAGGCATGGCCGAATGCCGTGAATCGCCGCCGAGCGCCGATGTCGTCCTCGACTGAGCGAAAGAAGTGCGTCTCGGGATTCGTCGTGCCAAGACGTTGGATGGTCGCGTCCGACGTCACGACGAGATCGGCGGTAACAATGGGGAGCGCGATCGACACGTCGAGCCGATTGGTGACGCCGTAGCTGATGAACGCCGCGGACCGGCTGACTTCAGCCTCGATCGAGTTGACTGTGGTGACGACATCTTCGCGGCCACCGAGCAACTGTGCATCGTCATGCGTGAACACTGCAGGGACGCTGCTCAGATCGATGCCTTCGATCGAGTCGAACGAGAGCCGCTGATAGGCGAAGCCGATCGAGACGCGACGGGCGCCGATGGTCTCAAACCGTTCGGAGAGAATCGGGCCGAAGCTGGTACTCGAGCGCTGAAATACGCCGAGGCCGGGATCGAACTCGTAGGTGAAGCCTGACGCCGGTGGCGGGAGTGGCAGCGAGACAATCTGACTGGTGAGCGCGGTGCCGAACTGCGAGAATTCGCTTTCGAAGCCGCTATTGAAATGACCCGAGTGCGTCGCTCCGCTCGGTAGCGGGACGGTGCTGTTGACCACCAACCCGTTAGGTCCGTAGAGGTCCTTGAAGATCCGCCACAGTTCGGTGAGCTGCACTGACATGTTGATCGGTTCCTGTGCGGAAGCCGGCACAGCCGTTCCAAACAGAGCCACGAGTACCCCGACGATTGCAACGCGCATCGTTCCTCCACGACCTATCGAATTTCAGTGATGATCCAGCCGCCGGCGCCCTTTTCCAGACGCAGCGTCTGACGACTCGACGCGTTCTGACGCCGGCCACCGTTTGTGATCGTGTCGCGGCGCGAGATACGGACCGTCGCGGTACGACCCTCGACTCGAAGGTCCTCCACAACGATGTCCACCTGCTGCGAGTCGACCTGGCTGAAGCTGGTGCGAAGGCGGTTCTCTTCGGCGGCTGAGAGCCCGGGGCGTACCGAGCGGAATAGATCGACACTCTTCGTTTCGATCGCGCGCTCGTACGTCCGAATCACACCTCGTATCAGCGCGTCATCCGATTCGACCGGAGATGACGGCGGAATCGTGGATGGTGACGCTGCCGGCGGCGGTGGAGCAGCCGCGGTGCGCGGCGGTGGTTGTGCCGGAGGCGTTTCCACAGCCGGACTGGGCGGCTGCGCCACGGTGGGTGTGGGCGTCGCGGCCGGCGTTGTCGGTCCGGGCGTCGGCGTTTCTGTCGTCGGCGTTGGTGCCGGCAAGGCCGGATTCGCCGATGGCGGCGGCGTCGTG
>DATCXH010001204.1:0-2932 GCA_036565925.1 Vicinamibacterales bacterium | reverse complement strand
GGCTGGCTGCCGGGATCGGGTTCACCGGTTTCGATCTGGCCCAGCAGCGCTTCGACTTCTTTCCCGCGGGTGCCGATCTCGTGTTGCTTGGCGCGCTTGTCGCGTACTCGGGATCGGGTGGCGTCACCAATCTCGTGCTTGGCAATTGGGCGCGGGATCGCGGCTACGGGATGGGAGAACGTGCGGGCTACATACCAGCTGCGGGTGGACCCAAGGTTGAACTCGCGCACGTCGGATTTACCTTTGCCCGGAGCGACGAGGCGATGGATCGTTGGCGCGGCTGGTGGCGCGTCGTCGCCGTGGATCAGTGGGGTGTGTTCTTTACCGGCGCGATCCTCGGGATGATGCTGCCGGCGCTGCTCTACGTCGCGTTCCTGCCGCGCGGGACTGACATTCAGGGACTCGGCATCAGCGCGGCGCTGGCGTCTGCGGTCGGCGCACACGCCGGAACGGCCGTCGCTATCGTGATCGCATTCTTAGGCGCATGGATTCTGTTCAAGACGCAACTGGATAACTTCGAGGGGATGGTTCGCGCGGTCACCGACATCTTGTGGACGGGCAGCCACCGAGTGCGGGCGTGGCGCGGCGGCGACGTCCGCGCCGTCTACTACACGGTGCTCGCCATTCTCGTGGTCTGGGGCATCATCGCGCTGCGTCTCGCGCAACCGATCGTGTTGCTGAAGATCGGCGCGAACGTCGCCGGCGCAGTGTTCGTGATCGCCGCTCCTCATCTGCTCTATGTGAACACGCGCATCCTTCCGGTGCACGTGCGCCCGCCGATGTGGAGGCGAGTCGCGCTCGTGGCAATGGCCGTTTTCTACGGCTTCTTTGTCAGTCTTTCGATTGCGAGCGTCTGGTGATCGCTGGCTTTGGTCTTAGGCTTTCGGCTTTGGGCCATTGAACGGGAACGAGAGCCTTACCCAGAGCCTGAAGGCCAGAGCGCAAAGCCCAAGACGACCGTCTACAATAAAGACGAGCGTCTGCCTGCTCATCCGTATACACAGGAGAACTTCATGCGCGCGATTACGTACGTCTGTCTCGCTGCAGCTCTCGCGATTCCGTCACTCGCTCATGCCGGTCAAGTGTACGGAACGATCGTCATGGACGGCAAAGGCCTTGGTGGAGCGAACGTCGAAATCACGTGCGGCTCCGACCCGGCGGTGAAGGCGACAACCGCCGCCGACGGTGCGTACCGAATCAACGTGCCGAAGGAGGGGCAGTGCTCGCTCGCGCTGCCTGACCAGGCGGGCAAGCCATCGGCAATGGTCTTCTCGACGCCCAATCCCGCCCTCTTCAACTTCGAATTGGTGAAGGCCGGCAATGGCTACGAGCTGAAGCGACGATGAGCGTAAGCGAAGGCGAAGCCCCGGCGGTGACGCCGCCGCCCGAGCCCGCCCCGGAGGAGAAACATCAGTGGCCGTGGATTGAGCTGATCAAGGTGCTGGCGCTGCCGCTGGTCACGCTGGTCCTCGGCTACTGGTTCAACGCCTCGCTCAACGAGCGGCAGCAGATCGACAACAACATCCGGCTCTACGCCGAGATGATGGGCCGCCGCGAAGAAGCCGACAGCAATCTCCGTAAGGACATGTTCAACTCGATTCTGACGACGTTCATGTCGAAGGATCCGAACACGAAGGTCAGCGACGAAGAGGAGATCCGGCAGCAGATCCTCAGCCTCGAGTTGCTCGCGTACAACTTCCATGAGTCCCTCGACATCGGGCCGCTGTTCAAGGACGTCGAGCGGCGCATCCGCACGGTGGCGAAGGGGCCGGATCCAGAGCTGCAGCGTCGTCTCGAGTCCGTCGCGCTGCAAGTGATCGAGCATCAGCTGACCGCGTTGTCCGACGTCGGCACGGTGGAGCGTGGCGACGCGCTGACGGAGAAGATCAAGGACTTCCAGGCCCACATCATGTTCGGCATGCGCGCGATTCCCAATCCGAAGGTGAAGTCTGGTGAGGGCACGGCGACGCTGTGCATGTCGATGGAAGCCACGGATCGACAGCGGCACTATCGGCAGTTCAAGCTCGAGTTGATCAGCTACAACGAGATGGCACGGGAGGTACAGGTCCACCTCTATGTGTCGCAACTGCTCACGGCGGAGGAGTGTCAGAAACCTGATCTCGATCTCGAGGCGAAGCGCGAGGTCGATACCAACTTCCTGGTGGGTCTCTTCGACTTTCCGATGATCGACAACACGCGACTCTCAGGCAGCGAGCGCTGCGCCGTGTCGGTGACCGCGCTGAATCCCAACGTGGTGAGCCTCACGCTCGCGTATTTCCCGGCGTCACGCGCGAGCCTGAAGGACAAGCCGTTCTACGACGAAGTCATCCGGGACCTGGTGCGGGATCGCGGGGCGACGAAATAGCGGCCTCTCGCGGGTCGGTGGCAAGGCGTCTATCGCGTGTCGGTGCGAGTCTGATTCTTGTCGGTGCAATCCTGATTCTTGTCGGTGCGAGGAGCCTGTCGCCTGTTGGTGCAAGACGACTAACGGTTGTCGGTGCAAGCCGTCTGACGATTGTCGGTGCGCGGGCTTCGTCGCAGCCGATGGCGTTGCCGCGTCGTCGACGCGCCGCGGTCCGCCGTAGCTTCACGCGAAGGCGTACGCCGGAAATTGGCGGAGCGATTCATCCCGCGCGTGTTCCGTCCATGTGTTCTTCCCCGCGAGTTATCACTGACGTTTTGAGCCCCGCGGCGCATGTCGCCGCGCGGCAGCGTCTACACGCGCGGCACACGTCAGAGTACGAGCGCAGACAATTTCCCGGCGTGCGACGCGCGGCCACGACGCGGCTGACATCGGCCAGTTGTTCGAAGTCCGGCTGAAGCCGGACACTACATCTACAGTGTCGATTTCAGGAATTCGTCGACGATGGCGAGAAACTCCTGCGGCTTCTCGTCGCTCGGATAGTGTCCGAGTCCCGGCATCGTGACGATG
>DATCXH010000362.1:0-7300 GCA_036565925.1 Vicinamibacterales bacterium | reverse complement strand
CATCGTCATGCGGCGAGAGCGCCGGGTGCAGATCAAGCCCTGCATGCGTGGTCAGTTGTACTGGCCACTGCACGGCACGTCCGCTCGCGGTTGGTGGTGCTTCGCGGCCGAGCACTTCGTCACGACGAGCCCACACGAACGCAACCACCAACGCGACCGCCAGCACGATCACGGGGACGAGCGAGATTGGCGCGCGACGACGCGTTGGCTCTGATGACGACTCGACAGCTCGCGGCCCGTCCGAGGCGACGGCGTCAATCGTTTCGACTGGATGAATCCACCGATAGCCGCGCGTCGGCACCGTCTCGAGAAACCTCGCCTCGCGGGCCTCGTCACCTAACGCGCGTCGAATCTGCGCCACTATGCGTGTGAGGGCATGGTCGGTCACGGCGGTGCCGGGCCAGACGAGGTCGAAGATTTCCTGTTTGGTGAAGAGGTGACCCGGCCGCTGAACCATCACGGCGAGAAGGTTGAACGCCTTTGGCTCGAGCGCGACCGCAACGCCATCGCGTTCGAGGCGGTAAGCGTCGAGATCGAGAACGTAGTGGTCCCAGCGGTATCGTGACGGCACGGGGCAGATGTAGTGTCCGCCTTCAGGCGGACCGTCCTCAGGTGTAGTGTCCGGCTTAAGCCGGACCGTCTTTTCTACAGACGCCGCCGCACCGCCAGCGGTTGCCTCGGCAGCCACCATCAGAAAAACATCAGACCATCATTTTCTTATGTTTTCTCGAGAATCAGGCGTTTGCCCGGGCCATCGACGGTGACGCGGTCGAAGAGATGCAGCGGAAGCAGGCCATCGACCTCGACCGGTTCGGAGCGGTCGCGCTCGGCGACTACTGCCGGAACATCGCGTAGCGTCAGGCTCCCCACACGCAGCTCGCGCACGGTCGCCATTCGCACATCCGTGTGTCCCGACATCGTCGTCAGCGTGGCGAGGGACGGCCCAGATGTGACGGGCAGCCCGGCATGTGGGGCGAACAACAGCAGCGATGCGGCACCGCTATCCGGCACGAGCCGCAGCAGCACGTGGCGCTGAGGCAGCGCAATCAGGAAACGGCCTCCACTCACCTGCAGCGCCAGCGAACTTCCACCGGCGTCCATCAGATCGGGCGGAGACCAGACGATGCGACGCTGGCGGAAGTCGATCGTGTAGCGAAGTGACCCGAGCGCATCCTGACCGATAACGCCATCGATGGTGCCGCCGCCGAACACTTCACCAAGCTCGATCACCGATGCGAGGAGGTTCGAGAGGGCCACTGGCCCGACCTGCAACGAACTCACCTGGACGACCAGGGTCTCGCGGCTTCCAGCAGCCGAGCCCATCGCCGCCTTGGCGACGACAGGTGCGTCGATCGCCTCGGCTGTTCTTGCCGACACAGTGGTGTGCGTCGATCCTGTGTCGAGCAGGAATCGAAACGGCCCTCGCCCGTTCAGCCGTACTGCCAGCACGATCTCGCTGTATCCAGGTTCGAATGACGTGACGTCCACCTGTTCGCTGACCGCCGCATGCGGCGCCGACGCGAACGCAACCAATCCGAGCGTGAGAAACCCCAGTCGCCGCATGAATCTCCCCTGCGAAGGAGCCTTCAGGGTGCGCGGCCGGCATGTGCGATGTCCTGATGAATCCCTGATGAAACGGTGTGGCTTCAGTGAGATGATTCGCGCGTGACACTCCATTACGTCGCTCGCGTCATCGGGACGGTCGCGTTGGTTGTCGCGGCGCTGCAGTCGGCGCAGGGCCAGGCCAATCCCGATCCGAAGATGCCGCCAAAGCCGTATCCGCCGGCGCCACGGTTCGCCGACGGCACACCGAACCTTGGGCCCATCGAGCCAAACAAAGGGTATTGGCACCTCAAACAGGTCCAGGACTACAAGCAGGTCCTGATGCACCCGAAGGAGATTCCGTATCAGCCGTGGGCGAAAGCGATCGCGATGCAACGTCGTGTCGAGCTGTCGAAGTATGACCCGCAGGGCTACTGCATGCCGCCGTCAGGACCGCGTCTGATGACGACGCCGTTCCCGATGGAGATTCTGCAGATGCCAGAGCAGAAACGCATCGTGATGATCTACGAGGGTGGCACCCACATCTGGCGAATCATCTACATGGACGGACGGAAGCATCCCGAGCCTGACGTGATGAACCCCACCTGGCTTGGCCATTCGGTTGGCCACTGGGAGAAGGACACGCTCGTCGTGGATGTCGTCGGATACAACGAAGGCAGCTGGATCGACATGGTCGGCGATCCGCACACCGACAAGCTGCACCTCATCGAGCGCTTCACACGGAAGGACCTCTACACGCTGCGCTACGAAGCGACGATAGATGATCCCGGGGCTTACACCGAACCATGGACTATCGGCTTCGACATCATCTGGGACGACAAGGGCGAGATCCAGGAATACATCTGCCAGGAAAACAGTCCCTGGATGCGCAAGCTCTTTGCCGAATGGGAGCGCACAAAGCGTTAGCCGCAGCGTGTGTCGCCATCCTCGTCGCCTCGTGCGCAACGCTCGGACCGCTCGCACAGATCGTCCAGCCACCGACGTTCCGCCAGGCTGACAACCAGCCCGCGGAGATTCGCCTGATCGCGCCATCCCTGCGCACGCCGACTGGTGGTGCGAGCGTTCGGATCTGGCTGGAAGTCACAAATCCCAACGCGTTTGGCTTCACGTTGAGTACGCTGGCAGCAACGCTCTCGCTCGAGGGCACTCGCGCCGCGACGGGCGACTTCCCACTCGGACTGCCGCTGGGAGCGCACCAACAGTCCGTGGTCCCGCTCGACTTGTCGATCGACTTCGCCGACGCGCCCGGGCTCGCCTCGGCGGTACGGCAACTCGCGACGCGCGGCTCGATCGCGTATCAGCTCGATGGAACAGCGGGCATCGAGGCCGGCCGGTTGGGTACGCCGACGTTTGGGCCGATGCGCCTCACGAATGGCGAGTTGCGCGTGATTCGTTAGCGCAAGGGTTTCGGATCGCCGTGCACGACGCGGCCGCCGAGGATCGTGAGTTCGGAGTGCACGCGGCGAATTGATTCGTCTGGGACCGCTTTCGGATCGAAGACATCGGCATTCAGTACGACGAGGTCAGCGAGTCTTCCCACTTCGATCGTGCCGAGCCTGGCTTCTTCTCGAGAGAACCAGCCGTTCGCGCCCGTGTAGAGCCACACCGCTTCCTGCCGCGTGATCTGCTGGCCGTCGTTGATCACCTCGCCGCGCACGTTGCGACCGGTCACCATGTAGTACACGTGCAGCCACGGATTGATCGGCGAGGCCTGCGCGCCGTCCATGCCGGCACCGACATGGATGCCGCTATCGAGCAGCAGACGATAGGGTGGTCCGGCCACACCTTTCGTTCCACTCAACACACGCCATCCATGCGCTCGGACTCCGACGCCGAGCGTCTTCATGCGCGCGATCGTTGCGGGCGTAATCGTATTCACGTGATCGATCGTCCAGCGCAGATTGGTCAAAGGAAACTCTTTGTGCACGCGCTCCCAGACGTCGGCGCGCGCCACATGATTCGCCTCGTCGAAGCTGTGCTCCATCATCTGCCAACCGCGTTGCGCGATGAGGCGAGTGGACCGGTAGTACTCGTCACCGAGCGGCACCGCGCCCTCGAGCGGCCAATCGACGATGTGCTCGCCGACGCCCGCGGTCTTCACAAGGTCGTCACCAAGATCGGGCAATTGGCTGTCGAGGATGTCGCGCAACTCGGGATTGCCAGGTTTCTTGTCCACGCGAGGGCCTGCGTTGAAGTAGAGCCGCAACCGCAGCGTGAGCTCGCCCTCCTGCTTCAACTCCAGCATTGGCCGATGATCGGTCGTGCCGAAGTACTGCGCTGGCCCACGCTCCTGTGAGCCCAGCACCGAATGGACGGTCGTCAGTCCCACGCTGTTGAAGTAGCCGAACACCTGACGCATGGCGCGTTTCGCATCGGCGAGCGTCCAGTTGGCGCGCAATGCATCGAGGGCGTCCCATGACGGACCGTTCTGCTCGATGACGCCGGTGTCGGAGACCGTGATGCCGCGGCTCTCGAAAAACTTCTTACCCAACGAATTTGTTGCGGCCGGACCGTTGAACGCGGCGTGGATGTAGACCGGATGGCGAGGCGCCGCCGCATCGAGCTCGGCGAGGGTCGGCATTCGGTTCTCAGCGAATTGCCGCGGCTGCAGTCCTCCGATCGCGGTAATGAACGCGCCCTCGGGTACGCTCTTCGTCCGCTCGCGGATGACGTTCTGCACCTCCGCGATCGAGAACGCCGTCTCGATCGTGCGTGTCTCGTAGCCAGGCCGGCTGCCGACTAACTGCACGTGGAAGTGGTTGTCGATCATCCCGGGGATGACCGTGCGGCCGCGCAGATCGATCGTGTCGGTGCACCCGCCAGACGCGTTCGCGGCATCGCCCACTTCGACGAAGCGGCCATTCGCGATGCGCACCTTCGACACGACGGTGCGCTTCGCGTCCATCGTGTGAATCTTGCCGTTGGTCAGGAGAAGGAGACGTCCGCCCGGACAGGGCTGAGCCGACGCAAGGGCCGGCATGAGAAGAAGAAGTGGAAAAGCAGAGAACTGGAAAAGTCGCCGAGCTACTTTCCTACTTACTTTTCCACTTTTCGACGTCTTCCACTTTTCCACGTCCGTCTACCACCGTTTATCGATTGGCTTATCGGGATCCGCGGTGATGTTGAGGATCGCGCAATGGTGATAGTTGTGACCGCCGTCGACGGCGATGCCAGGATGCTCGGCCATGAACTCGATCACCTGCAGCACGCAGTTGGGGCATGTGATGTTCGGGATCGGAATCATCGTGTCGAACGTTTGTGGGGACGCGGGCTTCTCGGTGTGCACGAAGATCCCATCGAGCAGAACGGGCGCGACTGGCGGATTCTGAATCACTGCCGACTGCGAGCGCGGTCCGTTCGCCGTCTGCACCACCGTCACTTCTGGATCCTTCGGCAACTGCGCCATCGTTCGCGCGAGCGCCACGCGATAGTGGCCTGGGTGATAGATCGACTCCTGAACGAGGAGCGGCAGATCGGTGCCCCCCTTCACATTGGTGACGGCGCCGCTCGGGACGCCTGGGTTGGCCGGTGTTCCGCGCCCAGGATTCGCTGACACACCACCGCATGGGCCGATCTTCTGTGGATCGCCAAGGCGGTTCTGAATCAACGACGCGGCTGGCTGGATGAGCACGAAGTGCGCATCGGCCACCGTCGACAGGCTGGCCGCGACGATCACACCCCACAGGATTCTGCTTTTCATACCGCTCCTAACCCCATCGCGCCGGGTTTCATTCCCAGCGTGTCTCGCCAGAAGCCGTCGGCGCCGGGCGAATTGTAACCGCGTTGGACGGCGGGCTGAATCCACCGTCCAGCGCGAGCCGCACGTCGCCGAGATCTCGTGCACGCTGACGTGGATCTTTTTGCAGACAGCGTTCGAGCGTCGCCCGCACCGCAGGCGGCGTCATCTTCGGCAGCAGGTGCCACTCAGGGTCTTTGTGGAGCGCCGCATCGATCGCGTCGACGACGCTGCTGCCATCGAACACGCGACGGCCGGTCAGCATCTCGAACAGCACGCATCCGAATGCCCACACGTCGGCTCGCCGATCGACGACCTGGCCGCGCCCCTGCTCAGGACTCATGTAAGCGGCAGTCCCGAGGATCACACCCGCCGCGGTCATCGCCGGAGTCGTGATCGTCGGCAAATTCGCCAGCGTATCGACGGAGGACGCGATCGAAGACGATGCGTCGAACGCACGCGCCAACCCGAAGTCGAGGACCTTCACGGTGTCGTCGGGCCGTACCTTGATGTTGGCCGGCTTCAGATCGCGATGAATGATCGATCGATCGTGCGCCGACTCCAGCGCATCAGCAATCTGCCGCGCGATGGACAGCGCCTCGTCGATCGGAATCGGGCCTACGGCGATCCGATCGGCGAGGGAGGGTCCCTCGACGAACTCCATCACCAGCGCGTTTTGTTCGAAACCGTGAATCTGGGCGATATTGGGATGGTTGAGCGAGGCGAGGACTTCGGCTTCGCGCTGAAAACGCGCTAGACGCTCGGTGTTCGTGGCCAGCGAGTCCGGCAGCACCTTGATCGCGACCGTGCGTTTCAGGTTCGTGTCCGTGGCCCGGTACACTTCACCCATACCGCCGGCACCGATGAGAGCAGCGATCTCGTACGGGCCAATACGTGTGCCGGGGGACAACTGCATCCGCGCGCATTTTATGACACCACGAGGAATGCTGTTCGACTACGGCGGCACACTGGTCGAAGAAGTGAGCGTCGATCTGCGCGCCGGCAATGAATGGTTGTTGTCACAGGCGTCGTATCGGCCCGCCGATGTCACGCTCGATCACGTTATGGAACGAGTCGCGCGTGTGTCCCGAGAGGTATCAGCGCGGCGCGACGAGGTGTACCTCGAGACCCCGTGGCCAAAACTGACCCGATTGATCCACGACTACTTCGGAATTCGTTTCGACACGCCGATGGCGGACCTGGAGCTGGGCTTCTGGAAAGCGTCCGTGCAAACGCGTGAGATGCCGGGTGCCAGAGAAGCGCTCGAACGGTTTCACCGCTGGGGATCACAGCTGGCGGTCGTCAGCAACACCAGCTTCGGCGAACCGGTGATCCGCTACGAACTCGCCAAGTACGGACTCACCGAGCATCTGCAGTTCGTGCTGGTGTCGTCGGACTACTCAGTCCGGAAGCCGAACGTATTGCTCTACGAGACGGCAGCCGCGCGATTGAATGTCGATGCCGGCGACATCTGGTTCGTCGGAGACAGGCTTGATACCGACATGGCCGGTGCGAAAGCCGCAGGCATGACGGCCGTGTGGTTCAAACCGAACAGCCGCACGGAGCCATCCCGCGAGGCCACTGCGTCTCACGATGTCAATCTCACGGTGTCCGGTTGGGCCGACCTGGTCGCCCGAATGAGCGCATCCGGTGCGGTCAACGGCGCGCCCGAGCAGTCGTATTAGCATAAGGCCGGCCGGACAACGGCTCGGACGAAAGGTGATCACGTTGAGACTGAAGAGCATCCTGAGCGGCATGGTCTGCGTTATTGCGATTTGTTCCATCTCGGTCAGCGCGCAGTGGCCGGCGCATCCCGACCCGAGCGTGCCGCGCGACGCCCAGGGCAACGTCCGCTGGACTGCGCCAACGCCGCGCACGGCTGACGGCAAGGTCGATTTCTCCGGCGTGTGGCAACGCGCCAACAGCGGTCCTCCACGCGGTGACGGACGGGGCGGGCGGCAGGGCGCAGGCGGCGGCAGGGCCGGACGTGAAGGCGGCGCA
>DATCXH010000353.1:0-3849 GCA_036565925.1 Vicinamibacterales bacterium | reverse complement strand
CCCGACGGACAATGGATCGCCTACAACTCGAACGAGACTGGTCAGCCCGAAGTCTTCGTCCGGTCCTTCCCACCCTCCGGCGACGCGATACGCGTGTCGAACACCGGCGGAATCGGGCCGAGGTGGCGCGGCGACGGCAAGGAGCTGTTCTTTATCGACGCCAGCCGGAGGATGATGGCCGTTGAGGTTCCACTCCAGCCGAACCTCGACCGACATGAGCCACAGGCGCTGTTCGAGCTCCCGATGATGCGACGAAGGCACGTGCCCCGAGTCATCGACTTCGATGTGTCGTCCGACGGCCAGCGATTCCTCCTCGTTCGGATTCCCCCCGACACCGGCAGGCGACCGCTCACGCTCCTCCAGAACTGGACGGCCGGCGTGAAGAGATGAGGGGCGACATCGCCAGCGAGAGCGGAGTGCAGGGTTTCGTTTCTCAACCGGCGGTTCTGAGATCGTTGCGCTCGCCGCCACCCGTGGCGGACCGGGAACGTTCGGTCAGATCCTCCCAGGTTGGACCTGTGCAAACCGGGACAGACCGCCGCGGCGCGAACTGCCATGCTCAGCCAATATGGCCGCCCTGGCCCAGACACTTGCCACCCTGAACGCTGACGCGGGTGCCGACGTGCGCCGCGAGGAAGCACTGCTCAAGACGGGCGCGTTGCAGAACGCCATCCTCAACAGTGCGAACTTCTCGAGCATCGCCACTGACGAGCAGGGCGTCATCCAGCTGTTCAACGTCGGCGCGGAACGGATGCTCGGCTACGCGGCTGCCGACGTTCTCAACAAGATCACGCCGGCCGATATTTCCGACCCTCAGGAACTGATTGCCCGCGCCGACACGCTCAGCGCGGAACTGGGGACGCCGATTGCGCCCGGTTTCGACGCGTTGGTGTTCAAGGCTTCGCGAGGAATCGAAGATATCTACGAGCTCACCTACATTCGCAAGGACGGCAGCCGCTTCCCTGCGATCGTGTCGGTCACGGCGCTGCGCAACGATCACGGCGGGATCATCGGCTACCTCCTGATCGGCACCGACAACACCGCCCGCAAACGCGTCGAGGCGGAGCAGCAAAAACTCGATCAGCGCCTGCGCGACCAGCACTTCTACACCCGGTCGCTGATCGAATCGAACATCGATGCCCTGATGACGACTGACGCCGCCGGCATCATCACCGACGTCAACCGGCAGATGGAAGCGCTCACCGGGTGCACGCGCGACGAGCTGATCGGCGCGCCGTTCAAGAACTACTTCACCGATCCGGAGCGCGCCGCTGCCGGGATCAAGCGAGTGCTGCGGGAAAAAAAGATCACCAATTACGAGCTCACCGCGCGCGCGCGCGACGGCAAGATGACGGTCGTGTCCTACAACGCGACGACCTTCTACGACCGCGATCGCACGCTGCAGGGCGTGTTCGCCGCGGCCCGCGACATCACCGAGCGCAGGCATATCGAGCAGATGCTTCAGGAGAAAAACGTCGAACTCGAATCGGCGAAGTCCGTCGCCGAGCAGACAGTCGAACGGCTCGAGGAAGTGGAACAGCTCAAGAAAGGGTTTCTGTCGACCGTCAGCCACGAACTGCGCACGCCGCTGACGTCGATTCGCGGCTCCCTCGGCCTGCTCGCGTCCGGCGCCGCGGGTCCCTTGCCGGACCACGTGGTCGAGGTCGTTGCGCTCGCCGAGCGCAATGCCATCCGTCTGATGGCGTTGATCGAAGACATCCTCGATCTGGAGCGGCTCGAAACCGGCAAGATCGAACTGCAAATGACCCGCGTCCCGATTGCCTCGATTCTGCGCCGCGCGATGGAGTCGCTCGCCGCCTTCGGGGCACACGGCGTCACCGTCGACGCCCCGAACGTGTCGTCGTTCATCGACGTTGACGCCGATCGGATCGTGCAAGTGCTCGTCAATCTCCTGTCGAACGCCGTCAAGTTTTCTCCGCCCGGCGGCGTCGTCACGATCGCGGTGACCGTCGACGGTCAATGGACGGAGTTCCGCGTCATCGATCACGGCCGCGGCGTGCCCGCCGTCCATCGGCCCGCGATCTTCGAGCCGTTTCGCCAGGTCGATCCCTCCGACGCGCGCGAGAAGGGCGGCGCCGGACTCGGACTGGCGATCTGCAAGTCGATTGTCGAGCAGCACGGCGGCAGCATCGGTGTGGAGAGCGAGGAAGGCGCCGGCAGCGCGTTCTGGTTTCGACTGGCGTCGCTCACGCCCGCTGACGGGGCGCCATCGTGAAGGTGCTGATCATCGACGACGACGCCGACATTCGCTTCGTTGCTGCAATGAGTCTGCGTGCCGGCGGCGCCATCGACGTCGTCGAGGCCAGCGGCGGACTCGACGGCGTCTGCAAGGCGCGCGAGGAACAGCCGGACGTCATTCTCCTCGACATGATGATGCCAACGATGGACGGGTCGCAGACGATCGCCGCGTTGCGGATGCAGACGGAAACGGCGACGACGCCGGTCATCTTCCTCACGGCGAAGACGATCGTCGCCGAGATTCAGCGAATGAAGGACCTTGGCGCCGCCGGCGTTCTGATCAAGCCCTTCGATCCGCGAACGCTGGCGGCCGA
The DNA here is from genome assembly GCA_036565925.1 of Vicinamibacterales bacterium. Taxonomy (GTDB): domain Bacteria; phylum Acidobacteriota; class Vicinamibacteria; order Vicinamibacterales; family UBA2999; genus Gp6-AA40. The sequence continues at coordinate 1,276 of DATCXH010000353.1, read as the reverse complement.
CGTTTTCGCCCTGCTCACGTAGTCGTCAGCATCCGAGCCGGCGGCGAATCAGCAGGATCAGCTCGCGCATGTCGATCGGTTTGCTCAAGAAATCGTCGGCGCCGAGCGCGAGGCCGGCGAGCCGGTGGCGCACGTTCGCAGCGGTCGTCGTCAGGATCACCGGGATGGCGCGCAATTCGGGATCGGCCTTGAGCAGCCGGCACACCGAATAGCCGTCGAGCCCCGGCATGGCGATATCGAGCAGAATCAGCGCCGGTCGCTCGGCGCGTGCTCTGTCGATGACGCCCTCGCCCGAGCGGAGGGCAATCGGCAGGAATCCGGCGTGCGTGAGCGAGACGCCGAGAATGTTCCGCTGGTCGGCATGATCTTCGGCGATCAGGATTTTGATACCGGTCGCGGGCGCGCTTTGCGGCGCCGACATGGCTGGCGCTTCCGCAAGATCGCGAGTGAAGGCGCGCCGCAACTTCTCCAGTGCCACCCGGGCGAGTGGCGCATCGATCACGCCGCCGACGAGCAGGCCCTCGAGGTCGGCCGCGCGACGGCTGATAGTGGGAAATCCGATTGTCCCGGGCAGTCCAACGAGCCGATGCACGCGTTCGGTCAGCTCCGGTGGCGGATCGCTGGCAGAATCGACCAGGGCATCTTCCACAAGCGCGGCGATCGCATCGCAATCGGTGACGAACGTGGCGACGAAACGCGCGCGGGTTTCGTCCAGGACGCGTGCCAGATCGTCAGGCAGCGGTGACGAAGGGATAGAAGGCGGTGAAGGCGTACCCATATTGTGAACACGGTACTGAAAGGGCGGGCGTGATGGCTGTTCCAAAACGCACAGTCCGCGGCGCTCCCGGCGCTGATCGAAAACTCGTCGCGGAATGTCGGTCAGTAATGGGTGGTCGGTCGTGTCACCAACCCATCGCTGATTGGCCGTTCCGCCTCGGATTCTCAAGCCCGGCCGGCAGTTCTGTACGGAGACATCGTGGTGACGACCCAGTTGTAGGAATCGATCCGCCGCAATATCGATTTGTGCACCGGTTGAATCGCCGGCGTGTGGGAGTTGATTCTCCGCAAGTGCTCACCAGGAAAACCGCAGCCGATGCGTGCGATGTTCGAGAAGGACCGCCGAGGAAATCGAGTTTCTCAAGAAGCTGAAATTCACGAGACGGCCAACCGCGCTCTATTACAACGGGAGCTGCAAAACCTGCGAGACCCGCTCCCATTTTGGACATGCCGTCGAAAGTGTACGTAGTGAAGAGTCGTTGTCCCGGCGACACGACGC
>DATCXH010001177.1:0-4234 GCA_036565925.1 Vicinamibacterales bacterium | reverse complement strand
GTCACACGCGCCGCGATCCTCGACATCGTGCCGCTGCCATACTCGATGGTCACGCGCGAGTTCGCCACGCAGTACTTCCACTGGTTCTTCCTGATTCAGCCGGCGCCGTTTCCAGAGACACTGATCGGCAACAGCGCCGAGTACTACTTGCGATCGCGCTTCCTTCGTCCGACCGGCGGCACCGGCGCGGTCACCGACGAGGCCTTCGCTGAATATCTGCGGTGCTTCAAAGATCCGGCGACGATTCACGCGACGTGCGAGGACTATCGCGCGGGCGCGACGATCGATCTCGAACACTCGAATGCGGACGGCGGCAAGAAGGTGACCTGTCCGCTGCTCGTGCTGTGGGGTGAACGCGGGACGGTCGGGCGCCTGTATGACCCGATGAAGATCTGGCGCGAGCACGCCACGAACGTCACGGGCAGGGCCCTTCCCGCAGGACACTTCCTGCCGGAAGAAGTACCAAACGAAACGCTCGCAGAGCTGATGCGGTTTCTCGCGTAGGGGATCGAATGACGTGGGTGGCGGTGGTAATGGGAGGCGCGTTGGGAACAGCGGCGCGTCATGCGGTCAATCTCGCGATGGCGCGGGCGATTAGTACTCCCGTGCCGTGGGCAACGGCCACGGTGAACATGATTGGTTCGCTCGTGATCGGCGTGCTTGCCGGTGCCCTGGCCGCGGAGCGTCTGTCGATGTCGCCATTCGCGCGCACGTTCGTCTTTGTGGGCATTCTGGGTGGGTTCACGACGTTCTCGAGCTTCATGCTCGACAGCCTGACGGTGATCCACGCAGGCGCACCGATCAAGGCCGCGCTGAATCTCGTTGGTCAGTTGGCGCTCGGTCTGGCGCTGACGATCGGCGGCTACTATCTCGCCCTGCGAGCCTGACGTTCACCCTGAAGAGTCCCTGAATTCTTGCTCAGAGAGGTCGCACGCGATCGCCTGTTGGTCGCGCAAAGCGAATCTGACTGTCCGTTCAGCCAATCTTCAGAGTCCGCGACACGCCAAGTCGCTAGACTGAGCGTCTTGTCTTTCATCGACCGACCACAATCGGTGTTCCTGCGACGTGCACTGTTTCAAATGCACCTGTGGCTCGGTGTGATCACGGGTCTGTATATCTTCATCGTGTGCGTGACCGGTGCCGCACTCGTCTTTCGTATCGACATGCAGCGTGCGCTGCATCCGGAACTGTTCACGCCAAGCGCAGCGGGACCGGCAGCCGATCCCGTCGCGATCATGGAACGCGTGACGAAGGCGTACCCGAACGAGAGGCTGTCGGGTATCGAGGCGCCTTCGACGGAGAGATCGACGTATCTCGCCTACACCAGCAGCGGCGATGATTTCCGCGCGCTTCTGCTCGATCCGGTCACTGCGTCGATGCTCGGCGAGATCCCGAAGACATCCTTCGTGCGCACACTCCAGGATCTCCACTTCGATCTGCTCGGCGGCCGCACTGGCCGCATCGTCAACGGTATTGGCGCGATGGTGCTTGCGCTCATGTGCCTGACGGGTCTCGTTATCTGGTGGCCGGGACGGAGTAACTGGCGTCGGGGGCTTCTCATCGACTGGCGACGGAATTGGAAGCGCATCAACTGGGACATGCACAGCGCGGTTGGCTTCTGGACGGTTGCGGTCATCTCGATGTGGGCAGTCACTGGAATCTACTTTGTGTTTCCAGCGGCCTTCCGCTCGGCGGTGAACCAGATGTCATCAATCACGAAGGTCGTGACACCACACTCGAGCCCGCCTGCCGGACGCGAGCCGCTATCGTGGCGGGCGCTGGTCGATGAGGCGCAGCGGCATGCACCTGGTCAGCACGTGGCACGGGTGGTTGTGCCCTCGAGCGAGGAGGCGGCTTTCCTCGTACAGTTCTCACCGGTGAGACCCACTCCGCTCGGCGCAGAGCTGTTTTCTGTGTACCTCGATCAGTATTCGGGCGTGATGCTGACGCAGGTCGCTGCACCCGCGCGCACCGCTGGTGACGTCATCATGGCGTGGGCGGCTCCGCTGCACGTCGGCAACTTTGGCGGAGACGGGATTCGAGTGGCGTGGCTCGTGCTTGGCCTGTCGCCGCCGCTGCTCTTCGTCAGCGGTTTCATCATGTGGTGGACACGTGTTGTGCGGGGACGCTGGGTGCGCGTCTCACAGCCGCCTGCAGAGGCGGGATAACGTCTCAGTCGATCGCGTGGTACGTGTAGGGCTTCGTCGTCGCCGATCGCTTGGGCGTCGCTGCTGCCTCGCGAGCCTCCTCACATGGTCGGCATCGCGCGGCGAACGGCAGGGCCATCAGGCGCTCGCTGGCAATCGGTTGTTCGCAGTCGCCGCAGATGCCATACGTACCGGCCTCGAGCCGCCGCAGCGCGGCGTCGATCCGCGACAGCGTCTCGCCTCTCATTTGGAGGAGAGCGAGGTCGAGATCGTCACGATGCTCGGCATCGACACCGTCCTGTGCGTCGGACGTGCGAGTGTTTTCGGTTCGTGTCCGCACGTCTCGCATCAGATCCGTGACGCCGACGGTCAGCGCTCGGCGCCGGTCTTCGAGCAGCGCCCGCAGTTGCGCGGTGCGTCGTGATGAAGTCTTTGGCTTCTTCATGAACCAGTAGAGTAACCAGACGCCGGTGTGGCCGCGCCTGAAGAATTGATGAAATTCGCGTCAGATACCTGACGTTCGTCTGCTCAATACGCCGGGGCTCGCGTTCGCGTTTCTGTTACGCCGTGCCTGGCCCGCCGAAGCCTTCGGCGGAGGCGGCAGTAACCAGATTGGGTGAGGCAGGTTCGACGGCAGTGTCCGACGCGGTGCGGCGACGACGGACGACTCGGTTCCACCACATGATCGCGCCGGTGACGAACATGATCGCGGGGACAGCGCCGACGATGGCCCACACCGCCTTGAACCACGGTCCCCAGAACGGATCGCGCCATCGCCCGAAGTGAAGACGCGGCAGCCACTCGAGGAGGATGTCACCGGGACGCTCGCCGTAGGCGCCTTCGGGATCGGAGAAGCGCTCGACCAGGTTGGTGAGCGGTTCGGGCATACCCAGATACCACCCCGAAATGCCCCACATCAACATGAACAGAAACAGCCAGAAGCCGAGCGCGCTATGGAGATCCCAGTTGACGCGCCGCCAGCCGGCGCTGACCTTGACGCCGAGACTCCGTTTCCAGCGCGATACACCTGGCCACCAGACGACAGCCCCGGTCAGCACCGACGCAGTGAAGACCAGACTGAGCAGTCCATTCCACCATGGGCCATCAGGGCGATCGAGCAGGAGATCGTCGTGGAGACGCGTCACCCACAGCACGAACCACTGTCCGTCTGTGGTGGCGTCACCGAGATCTGCACCGGTATACGGATTGAAGAGACGCTCCTGTGTCTCACCGCCACGAGCCAGGACGATCGTTGCGGTCGGATCCGGGAGACGTCGTGGACGACCAGGGGCACCGGGACCACCCGGACCACCGGGACCTGCTTGACCACCCCGACCACCGCTGCCGCCAGCGCCGGGACCGCCAGATCCAGGACCGCCGGCACGGGCGCGATAGCGGCCCTCGTGGACTTCGCTCACGGTCCAGCCCGGATAGAGATTCGCCGCCGCCGCGCGTAACTGATCGGCGGTCATCGGCGTTGCTCGTTCGTCCAACGCGGCCCGAGGCGTGGCGAAGAATCGATCGAGTTCCGCACGATACACGAGCGCGCTGCCGGTGATGCTCAGCATCACGACGTACAGACCGAGCGCGAGGCCCGTCCAGAGATGAACTTGAAAGAGTGCCCGACGGAGCCACACACGCTGCGGCTGATGGAAGAAGCGGGTCAGGAGATTCATGCGGAGGCGGACACTGGTCCGGGCAGTCTACCGCCGGAGGGGTCGGCTCGAAAAGGACCGGCCTACGTCAGTGCGGAATGCCGTGCTGCCGTCGGTTCGGATCGGCCTTGAACGTAAACTCTGCCATCACGGCAGGACTGGCATCGGCGATCGTGACCTGCTGCGTCTGACGCCCGAACTCCTCGTGCCACGCTTCGATGGTGTAGGTCCCTGCCGGTAGTCCGCGCAACTCAAACGTGCCGTCCTCCTTCGTCACCGCGAAGAACGGGGTGTTGACGACGTTGGCGTAGGCATTCATCCAGCCGTGCAGGTCGCACTTGAGCGGCACGCCGATCTCGGGCTTGTCGAACGTCTTCGTGATCGCCGGTGACGAGGGCTGTTGGCTGAAGTTGAACTGCGCGTTGTTGTGCG
>DATCXH010001164.1:0-9774 GCA_036565925.1 Vicinamibacterales bacterium | reverse complement strand
GCGATGCCGGCGTGATCGAGCAGCCGATCGCGAAGATCTGTCAGATCGTTGACGAGCCGCGCCGGTAACGTTGATCGGACCGCCTGGACCAATCGCGTTTTATCGGGTGGGGCAGAGCGCCCGCTGAGGCACTCGAACGCGAACCAGCGAACACCATCATTCTCTGCACCGGGGTGCGCCATGAGGTTCTTCGCGACACCAGCGAGCCACTGCACACCGATGGCATCGAGACGACCGAGTTCCACGAGATCGAAGATGGTTGAGGCAGGGGTGTCGGCAGGACGATTGGAATGGTGGACCCGTGGATCGTGATACCGGGCGCGAACGGCGAGTCGATCGCCGATCGCTCGCAGTCCGCTCAGCGTCGGTGCAGAGGCACGCTCGACGGCACCGCTCGCCGCATCCGTGCCGGCGAGCGCACGTGTGCACGCGCTGACCGCAAGCATGTGCTGTTCGGGAAGCGATCCCCGCATGTTTATCGCTTTCCGGGGGCGTGACGTTCGTCGGCGAGGTCCTCGCCCATGCAGCGCTGGTAGTACTCGGCAACGAGCGCTCGTTCGTCCTCATCGCAGCGATTCAGGAACGAGAGCTTGAACGCCAGCCCGGCGTCGTGGAAGAGCGTCGTGTTCTGCGCCCAGGTCACTACCGTGCGCGGTGACATCACCGTGGAGAGATCGCCGTCGGCGAATCCGCGACGTGTCAGGTTGGCGAGTGCCACCATCGCGCTCGCCCGCGCCCGGCCCTCCGCGGTCCGGTACTCAGGGCAGCGCGCCAGGACGACCTCCACTTCACGATCGTGCGCGAGGTAGTTCAGCGTGATGACCAGATTCCAGCGATCGATCTGTCCCTGGTTGAGGGCTTGCGTGCCGTGATAGAGCCCGGTCGCGTCGCCAAGCCCGATCGTGTTCGCGGTGGCGAACAGCCGGAACGAGGGATGCGGCTGGATCACGCGGCTCTGATCGAGGAGTGTGAGACGGCCTTCGAGTTCGAGCACGCGCTGGATCACGAACATCACGTCGGCACGTCCCGCGTCGTACTCGTCGAACACCAGCGCACACGGACGCTGCAGCGCCCAGGTGAGAATGCCTGGCTGAAACTCGGTGACCTGCCGACCCTCGCGCACGACGATCGTGTCCTTGCCGATCAGATCCATGCGGCTGACGTGGCCATCGAGATTGACACGCACGCAGGGCCAATTGAGACGCGAGGCGACCTGCTCGATGTGGCTGGACTTGCCCGTGCCGTGACGGCCCTGCACCATGACGCGGCGGTTGTGCATGAAGCCCGCGAGCAGGGCGAGCGTCGTATCCCGGTCGAACACGTAGTCGGGATCGCGAGCCGGCACGTGCTCGTCCACGACGGAGAACGCCGGCACCTGCAGGTCTGTGTCGATCTTGAACAGTTCGCGCGCCGAGAGAGTGAGGTCGGGGCCTTCGACGTTACTCAGGCCAGGCTGACGGATCGCGGGCTCGAGCATTAACGAACGTTGTCCTTGAGGAATGAGATGACCTCGGGCCAGATCTGCGCGGCCAGCTTCTCGTCGAGCGTGCCCAGCGCATTGTGCGGACCCATGAACGCGTGGCCGGTGCCGGGATGCACCTTCAGCGTGACGTTCTTGCCCATGCCGCGCAGCTTGGCCTCGAGCGCGCGCGCCGCTTCGGGCGAAAAGTGATTGTCGTTCTCGGCCATGTGTCCGCTGATTGTTGCGGTGAGTTTGGACCAGTCCGGCTCGTAGGCGCCCGTTGGAAATCCATAAAAGGGCACGACGGCCTTGACCTTGTCGCCTCGATTCGCCGCGATGATGAACGACAGCATGCCGCCCATGCAGAAGCCGACCACGCCAACGCTCTTGCTGGTGACAGAGGGGTGACTGGCGAGAAAGTCGACGGCGCCACTCATATCGCGCGCCGCGCGATCGGGAGGCATGGTTTGCATCAGGTGAGCGGCCTTGTCCATTTCGTCATGGGCTGCCAGCTGCCCGTGATAGAGGTCAGGTGCCAGCGCCACGAATCCGGCTTTCCCAAGCCGTTCGGTCATTTCCTTGAGGCTGGGATCGAGCCCCCACCACTCCTGGATCACCAGCACGCCGGGCCCCGAGCCGGACGCGGGCTTCACCAGATAACCGGACGCGGTGCTGCCATTGCTCTTGAAAGAAACGGTCTCAGCCATCCGCTAAGCATATACGTCTTATTGCCATGCGCATCACAGCCACGCTCCTGCTAGCGATCGGCGCGGTCCAGATGACAGTGGCCCAGAACAAGCCGGAGCCGTTCAGAGTCGGGGTCGACGTCGTGCAAACGGACGCCATCGTCCGCGACACCCGCGGCCAGTTCATCGCCGATCTCAAGGCCGGCGAATTCGAGGTCTACGAGGACGGCGTGAAACAGGAGATCGTCTCATTGACGATGATCCATGGTGGCCGCGAGTACAACGTACTGTCACCTCCGGCGCCGTCGCGCGACGGACTCATTCTTCCTCCAAGCCGTCCGCGCAATGACACGGCTGGCCGCATGTTCGTGATCATCATCGATGACTTCCATCTCGAGCCCGCGCAGGCGCAGAAGGCGCAGCAAATCGTCGGCCAGGCGCTCCGCGACCTGATTCACGACGGCGACATGTTCGGCATCGCGTCAACGGGTTATTCGTCGATTTCCGAGCAGCTCACCTACGACCGTCAGGTGCTCGAAGCAGCGATCAAGAAGATTCAGGGTAATGGGCTCACTCCTCGCGACATCATCGAAGGCGCGCAGGGATCGCAAGGACCGACAGAGCTGCGGCATCGCGCCCACGTAGCGTTGTCGTTGGCCTATGACCAGATGCGAAACCTCGAGAAGGTGCAGACCCGACGCAAGGCCGTCATCCACATCAGCACTGGCTACGACTTCAATCCGTTCGCGCAGTCGCGTCTCGAGCAGCAGGCCCTGCGGTCACGGGTCGATGCGGCGGACCTGCAGAACGACCCGTTCTACCGCACGCAGCAGAGCAGTCAAATGCTGGCCGAGGCTGACCTGGTTCGGGAACTGGCGGAGCTGACGCGGGCGGCGAACCGTGCCAACGCGACGATCTACACGATCGACCCGCGTGGGTTGGCCGCAGGTCCTGACGTGGACCAGGACATCAGAACACCGGAGTGGGGGGCGCACCTGCGCACGTCACAGGACAGCCTGCGAGTGATCGCGGAGGAGACCGGCGGGTTCGCGATGGTCAACATGAACAACTTCAGCGCAGGACTGAAGCGCATCGACGCAGAGACCAGCGACTATTACGTGCTGGCCTACTCGGCGAGCAACGCAGATCCCTTGAAGCGGGTGCGTCGCATCGAGGTAAAAACTACGCGACCGGGCGCGACAGTCTTCCATCGGACGTCTTATACGCGCGTGCCTGCGCCTGCTCGTTGAACCTGACCTTGCAGGAGAGTCACACGCCGGTACTCTCGGTCAATGGGATGCCGCGAGAATCGGCCGAGATAGACGTGTGTTTCCGCGACGGGCCGGTGATCTTGCGGTAGACGATCGAGCCGACGGTCAAGCCACCGAGGATCAAGCCGGCGACGACGGAAATGGCGAGCACGACGAGACCGCGCCAGCCGTATCCAGTCGGGGCTTCGTAGATGCGGATCGTCGCAGCGGTCGCGATCGCCAGCGTCAATACGCCTTCACCGATGAAGCCAGTCAGCTTGACCCAGGTCATGACGCCGCCAACGAGTGCGAGGCCGATGGACGGGCACTTGCCCCTCCGGTGCAAACGCAGGCATCGAAGGTGACAGAGGTCTTCGCCGTAGTCGGCAACGAGCGCAGTGAGCGGCAGCGCCCACCAGACGATGTGAAGCCACGACCACCCGAGCTGCGAGTAACCGAACCACAGGCCGAACGTGAACACAGCGGTGTAGACCGGGATGAAGCCGATGATGTCGCGATACAGCGCCTCACGGACGACGGACGACATCACACAGCGGGCAGCCGAGTGTCCGCGTAGCATCGTGCACCAGCGGTCGAGACACGAATTGATCTGCCCGGGCGTGAAGCACATTTGCAGCGGAACGATCGAGCCGAGATGGGCCTTGGCCATCGGCTCGCCGGCCCACGTGAGCGCATTGACGAAGTAGATCAACGAGAGCTGCAACAGCAAGAGGAGACCGGCGAACTGCGCATCGGGTGCAATCGGTGAGGGTATCGCCGATGTCACACCGAGCGCCGGCGCAACGATGCGCCACACTTCGAACACCGCGACGATGCCGAGCGGGATGGTGCCGGCAATGACCAGCGGCGTGAGCACGGCCGTATAAATCACCACACTCGATCGTGGCGATGTCGCTTTGGCGTAAAGGTGATTGAACACGACACCGAGGCCGACGCCGAGTCCAGCCCCGAAGGCGACGACCCCGAAGTACTGCGTGAGTGACCACGCCTTGTCGAGCGCATCGATCATCGTGGTCGCGCTCGTGCCACGGAACACGAGCGACGTCATGCCGCCGAGCGTGCCGAAAATGAACAGCACGACGCCCAGCGTGCGTGTCCAGTAGATGGAGTCGAGAAAGGCACGGCGAGCGGGGGAGGCGCCTCGCGCCGCCATCGTGAAGTTCTGACAGCTCTCAGCCCAGTCGACCAGCGCGAACACTGCCGCGGCCACCGCCAATGACCACGAGGGTGGCCAGTCCCTGATCCAGATGCGGAACACGAGGTCCACGGCGAGAATGCCGCCCGCGGCCAGCGTCGCCCATAACGCCAGAATGATGTACGCGGCGAGGCTGTTCCCCATCCAGGGATGCCTGGGCCTGCGCTCGGCAAGTGAGGTCAGGTCTCTGCCGCGCGCTTTGTTTCGACGCGCGTATTCGATCAGGTTCGGCGGCGGGTGCACATCGTCATGACGCGCGTAGTACTCGATCGCGCTCGGGTCCACCTGTTCGTTGATGTTGACGAGCATGAACGCCGACGATTCCGTGCGTTGGCGACGTTCAGCACGGATGTCGGGATCGGGATCGATCGTCCGATACGTCCGCTTCGCGCGAAGCACAGTCGTCCAGAACGGCTTGGCGAATTCCATGAAGGAATCGTGCGGGCCCAGCCGCCTGTTGGGAGTGTCGTTCTTTGGAACCGGATCGCATATCAGCCCGCAGTCGCGTGCGCCCTCGAGCAGCCACGCGAGCGGCCGCTGGGCAAGAGGATTGCTTCCGTATCCACCGCCAACGTTCGAGTGTGAGCCGACGAACCAGCGCTGCTCGATGCGGCGGGTCCACGCCGACGCCAACGCACCGACCGGATCGCCCTGGCCGTCTTTCCGTGGTGCGAGGTCGCCGTCGATCCGTTTGAGCTCGCTTTCAGCAGTGTCGCCGCTGATGTACGCAACAAATGGAGTGTGCTTGAAGCTGCTGCGGTGCTCGTCGATGGCCAACGCATGCCGGCACTTCTGAATCAGCGTCGTTGGCCGCATGTTGTGATGCAGTGCGAGGCGGCTGCGAATGGCGGGGATGGCGAGTGCATCCCATCCCACCGCACCGACCGTGTCGTAGACACCGAGATATGTGATTTTGACGCGCCGCGACCAGCGGACCAGCAACTCCTCGGTGGGGTTCAACGTATCGGCACGCTGGCCAGGCACGCGACCGGGCGTTCGCGGAGCGAGCGCTTCCTTCTGACGAACGAGCCACGGATCCCAGACGAGCTCGGTGATGCGTCTGAACTCGACCGGCGCGTCGGGGAAGAGGTCCGTGAGCGGACCGCTGTGATGCTCGCGCGCGCGGCCGATCAGGCAGTAGGCGCTCCAGAGCTCGTTGACGGTGAGCGGGGCGCCACGCCGCAAGAGCCCGCACGTGCTGATGAAACCGACAAGCGACCGCGCAGTGAACGCGCCGCGGCTGAATCCGAAGATGTAGATCTCGTCGGCAGGTGTGAAGGCGGTCTCGTCCTGATAGTTCTGGACCAGCCAGTTGTACGCCGCTCGGACGTTCGTCTCGAGACCGAAGCCAAAGCCGCCACCTGTGATCGCGTCGAGTGGACCTGTGCCGACGCCTTCGAGGTAGAACTTCAGCTGCGTGACCCTGTCGCCGTCCACGCGCTTGTCACGGCACTCCGGAGTCAGCGCAAAGTGGTGCAGGACGTTTGTAGAATCGTCGCGATTGTTCCAGGTGCCATCAAGGCAGACTGCCAGTCGCCGAATCTCCGCCATCAGAACCCTTTTGTCTAGTGAACGTCGAGGGCCGTTCCGTTGCACGGACCGCTTTGACCCGCGCCGGATCGGGCGATTACACTGCGCCGCGCGCACGCGCGCGCCCTCACTATAAACCTGCGTTCAAGGAGACGACACGTGCAGCTCATCAGTGCTCTCGTCGACGGATACGATCGTGGTCGCGTCACGCGGCGCGAGCTCATTCAAGCGCTGACGATGCTCGCGGCCGCGGGCGCAGCGACCAACGCATCGGCGGCACCGCTGCGCACGGGCAGCATCAATCACGTTTCGGTGCTGGTGAGCGATATGGCGCGGTCGATCGAGTTTTACAACCGTGTGTTCGGTCTGTCCGTGCAGAACGAAGACAAGGCCAACAAGATCTCGCGGCTTGGCATCGGTGGCAAAGTCCTGGTCTCGCTGCGCGTGGAACCACCGCCAGGCCAGGTCGATCACTTTGCCATCGGCGTGGGCGGCTTCAATCGGGAGGCCGTGACGAAGGAACTGCAAGCGATGGGACTCACGCCGCGCGAGAATCTCGAATTCGGTTTCCATGTGAAGGATCCCGACGGCGCTAACGTACAGATCACTGCCATCTGAGCATCGCTGCAGCCGCAATCTCGTCGTCCTGCAACCGTAGTGTTGGCCAGGCGAGCCGTCAGTCTGCTGAGTGTCGCCATATCCAGTCGTAACGTTCGGCCGGTATGGGACCGAACACGACTGTAGTTCGGCGTGTGTTTTGCTCCCTATGGATTGGCGGATCTCGGCTGATCGCAGCGGTGTGTCCGTGCGGACGCGCTGGAAAGGAGCATCATGGAAAGTCGAGCAAAGCTGTTGGGTCATCCCATTCACCCGATGCTCATCGTCCTGCCGCTCGGGTTGTTCATCATGGCGGTAATCTTCGACGCCTTGTCTCTGGCGCGCGATAACGTCACATTCGGCGTCGTCGCGTACTGGAACATCGCCGCCGGTATCATCGGCGGTCTGCTCGCGGCTGTGTTCGGGCTGATCGACTGGACCGCCATACCCAGCGGGACCCGTGCGAAGCGAATCGGTCTGCTGCATGGCGGCACGAACGTACTGGTCGTGCTGCTCTTCGCGTACTCCTGGTGGACTCGGAGCAACACGGTCGACGCGCAGGCGACGACGACGTTGTTTGCGGTCCAGGTCGTCGCGCTGCTGCTCGGCGCTTTCGCCGGTTGGCTCGGCGGTGAGCTGGTCGATCGACTCGGCGTGGGCGTAGACGAGGGTGCGCACCTGAATGCGCCGAATTCGCTTTCGGGGCGGCCCGCGTTTCAGCATGACGCAGACGCACCCATGCGTCATCGTCACGCAAGCTGAAGGGACCTGCGCGCGTACTGAGCCTCGCGCGCAGCAGCCCGAACTTCTTTCAGCCTGATCTGGCTCCAGGCGGCGATGAAAGATCGCGCGCTGGGGATGAACGGCTGCTCGCTGCGTCAGGCGAGGGATGAATGGACGTGTGAGAGGAGCGCGATGCACGCGGTATCTACACGCAGCGTGCGACGTCCCAGACCGATGCGCGTGAAGCCATGCGCAGCGAGAAGGTCCAGCTCGAACGCGTTCCAGCCACCTTCCGGTCCGATCGCAAGTAGAACGCGGTCGTCATCGTCGCGGCTGGCGAGCGCGCTCCCGACCGAAGCGCTCCCACTCGGATCGGCGACGAGCCGAATGCCTGAAGGAAACAGATCATCAAGGTGATCCTCGACGAGGATCCTGAATTGGCGGTGAATGGAAACCTGCGGCAGTCGCGTATCGCGCGCCTGCTGCAGGCCTTCGATCAGCAGCGGACGGTAGCAGGCCTCAGTCACGACGTGCGCGTCGAAGTAGTCACGCTCGACGCGGCTTGCGTTCGTCAAGATTATCTGTCCGACGCCGAGTGCAGCGAATTGTGCCCATAACCGGCGAAGCACCTTCGGCCGTGGCAGCGCGAGCAGCACGTCTACGCGAGGTCGCGGAAGCGCATCCGTCTCGAACACGCAGCGCATCGTCACGCTTCGATCTGTGACCGTTTCGATTGTTCCGGTGCCGAGCGGACCATCAATCCGTCCCACTCTCACTGTTTGTCCCTGCGTCACTCGTAGCACCTTGAGCAGGTGAGTGGCGCGTGCATCCGTGAGCGTCACGCACGAGCCATTACGACAATCGTGGTCCTCCAGCAGAATGAGATTCATTGACTACCATTGTCGGATGACCGAAGCGTATGTGGATCTCCGTGGCGTTTGAGTTGTGTTGATCTTGTCATCCCGATTTAATCGAAAGGAGGGCTTTCACTTAATGTGGCCGACACATCCCGCCGTCATAGTGCGGCGTAACGAGGTGCGCGTATGCCGCATCGAAAATGCCCGCAATGTGAACGGCAAGGACGTCTGCTGGAAGCGGCCAGTCAGGACGCGTGGGTGATGTATTACCGCTGCGACTCATGCGGCCACGTATGGGCCTATGACAAGAGCGACGTCAACTCGCCACGACGTGATGTCACGATGCTCGTCCGGCAAAGATCCGTCGCGTGATCGACTCGCCTCGTTGCTGGATGTCGAACGAACGCGAGCGCAGGTGTTGGCGATCGACGCGGCGCCTCGGCGTTTCGACGAGCGCGTCGCGGAAGACTTCACCGCGCCCTATTGATTACGAGCGCGGTGAGCCCTGTGGGTGCCGGAGGGCTATCGTGCTCGATCGCCTCGATCTCCTTGCCCGCTCTTCACCGTGCGTTTTGCCTTGCGCCGGCGATCGGCCGCGAGTGATCGGCCCACATCGTCGGATTCGGAGAAGCGTCCTCGTGGACCGCGCCGGACATAGCGTTTGTCGGTGCCGGTATTGATCAGTTCGCGCTTCGCCGCCGTTCGCTTGCGGCCGCTGGTTTTCGTCGCCGCCTTGCGTTTGGCCATGAGTACCCCCGGCCATCAACCAATGCAACACGAAGGCCGATTGCGGCGTTGCTGACCTCACCAGTGGCTGGTCGCACACGACACGTCTCCTCGGCGTGTCTCCGCTTTCTACCGGAGTCGTGCTACTGCGTCGCGCTTGCTGTCGTCAGGGTCAGCATGGAAGTCGGCGGTTCACTACCGATCTCGTCCCACGCGATTTCCGGTTAATACCGGACGGCACCTCAAGGTCTTCACTCGTTCCTGTGTGGTTGTCGTGCGGATACGCTGTGGAGAATGCGCTCGACCTCTTCAATCAATCAGTCGCCATCGTCGGCGCAAGCGGACGAGAACGTCGCAAAATCACGCCGCCCACCTCGGCCACTGTGCCCGCAGTGTCTTTCCGGATATGGCGATGCTCGAATCGTCACCATGAGAGGTGGCAGCCGGATCGTCACCTATGTCTGCGATCACTGCCTGCACGAATGGGAAGTCGTAGACAAACCGCAGACCGACGCGATGACGTGAAGGCCGTCTGTTCGGGCGATTCGAGCGTGCTACACGTCTTCAGAATGACCTGCTGCATGGCGCAGACCTTCTGGCAGCACAAGAGGTAAAGTGCGCTGGCAAAGGAGCTCCCATGGCACCGACAGCGGAAGCCGTCGTTCGGCAGTGGTTCAAGGAAGTGTGGGATGAGGGCCGCGAGGAGGCCATCGACCGGCTGGCCGCA
>DATCXH010001161.1:0-2081 GCA_036565925.1 Vicinamibacterales bacterium | reverse complement strand
CGCACAAGAACGTGGTGCGCATTCACGATCTCGGCGAGATCGACGGCATCAAGTACATCACGATGCCGTATATCGAGGGCCACGACCTCGCGACGGTGCTGCGCAATGAGCGCCTGACTGTCCCCAAGGTCATGGGAGTCGCGCGGCAGGTCGCCGCGGGACTCCAAGCCGCCCACGAGGCCGGCGTCGTCCACCGCGATCTGAAACCGGCGAACGTGATGATGGAAGGCGAGCACGCGATCATCATGGACTTCGGTATCGCGCGCTCGACGTCGCGCGGTGGTCCGGCACCATCGCAGCCTGCAGTCGCAGCTGGACCAGCTGCAGGGCCCCCCGCACTCGATGACGCTGACGCCGAGATGACCCGCATCGCCGAGACAGTGGTCGGCGAAGTGATCGGCACGATCGAGTACATGGCGCCTGAGCAGGCGCGCGGTGAACACGTCGATCAACGCGCGGACGTGTATGCGTTTGGTCTGATCATCTACGACCTGCTCTCCGGTCGACGTCGCTCCGAGCATGCGGTGAGCGCTGTTGGCGAGTTGCAGAAGCGGCTCGCGCAACCGCCTCCATCGATCCGCACGGTCCTGCCCGACGTTCCCCTGCCGCTCGATCAGCTCATCACAAAGTGCACCGAACCCGACGCTGCGAATCGCTATCAGACGACGGCGGAGCTCGTTGCCGCGATCGAACGGTTGGATGACAACGGCAAGCTGCGTCCGATCAAGCGTGTCGTGCGGCTCCCCTACGCGATCGCCGCGGCGGTCGTCCTGTTGGCGGCATCGGTCGGTGTCTGGTGGTACCAACGACAATTCATTCCCCCGGCAGTGCACGATCCCGTATCGATCGTGCTGGCTGACTTTCAGAACATCACCGGCGATACAACGCTTGATCGCACGGTTGAACCAGTCATGAAAGCAGCGCTCGAGGGCGCCAGTTTCATCAGCGTCTACGATCGCGCCGCGATCAGAAGCCGACTGGGCGTTCCGCCGCCAGACAAGCTCGACGAACGGGCCGCGCAGGAACTGGCCGTTCGTCAGGGTGTGGGCGTGGTTCTCGCCGGCACGGTCAGTCAAGAGAGCCGCGGGTACCGCCTGCTGGTGAAAGCGATTCGCGTGTCGACCGGCGAAGTGATCGCGAGTGCCGAGGAGCGGGCACGGAGCAAGGATCAGATTCTGACGGTCGCCAGCGATTTGGCCGGCGAAGTGCGAACCGCGCTCGGCGACGACACGTCGGACGAGACACGACGTTTCGCCATGGGCACATGGACCGCCAGCTCACTCGAAGTGGTGCGCGACTTTGCGTTAGCGGCCGAGGCGTTGTCGAACTCCCGGCTCGAGGACGCACTCAAAGGATTCTCGAGCGCGACGCAACGTGACCCGAACTTTGGTCCGGGGTACTTCGGGATGGCCGCGGTGTCGATGAGCCTCGGTCGGCAGCAGGACGCGGAGAAGTACACCGACGAGGCCGTTCGGCATCTCGACAGGATGACTGAACGCGAACGCTTCGCGGCGCGGGCGTTCTTCTATCTCGTGCGAGGCGACTACCAGGCCTGCACGAAGGAGTACGCGGACCTGATCGCACGGTACGCGCAAGACTCTGTCGCCCATAACAATCTAGCGCTGTGCTACCTGCTTCTTCGCGACGTTCCGAAGGCGGTGGCGCACATGCGGGAGGTCGTCACGATCTTGCCGAAGCGCTCGCTGTATCACAGCAATCTCGCGCTATACGCCGCATACGGCAGTGACTTCCCGACCGCGGAGCAGGAGGGCAAGGTTGCGCTGGAGATGAAAAACCGGGCTGGCTGGCTGCGGCTCGCGTTTGCCAATCTCGGTCTGGGTCAGTTGCCGCAGGCGGCTGAAGCGTATAAGCAACTCGCAAGCGTGGACGCGCTCGGCTTGTCTCAATCGGCATCCGGTCTCGGTGACCTCGCCGCATTCGAAGGTCGATTCGCCGACGCGATCCAGATTCTCGAGAAAGGTGCGTCCGTTGACGTGCAGGCCAAGGAGTCCGAGCGCGCTGCTGACAAGTTCCTGGCGCTCGCCAACGTACAGCTTGCTCGAAAGCAGCCGCGGCCGGCT
>DATCXH010001158.1:0-5187 GCA_036565925.1 Vicinamibacterales bacterium | reverse complement strand
GCCGGCGGCCGCGGCTCGCGACGTGCGGCGCAGGATCCTGCCTTGCGCGCATGGCTGGGGCGGATGGCTCCCCGCGTCAGACGACTCGGCTCGGTGTGCACCGGCACGTTCATCCTCGCCGCGGCTGGCCTCCTCACCGGCAAACGTGCGACGACACATTGGGCGTCGTGTGACACGCTGGCCAAGATGTACCCGACCGTTCGAGTCGAGCCCGATCCAATCTTCATACGTGACGGCCGCATCTACACATCCGCCGGTGTCACGGCGGGTATGGACCTGGCGTTGGCGCTCGTCGAGGAAGACTTCGGTCGCCACATCGCGCTTGGTGTCGCGCGGCAACTGGTGATGTTTCTGCAACGGCCCGGTGGTCAGTCACAGTTCAGTAGCCAACTCGCCATTCAAACCGCCGACCGCGAGCCTCTGCGTGAGCTCGTGGAATGGATCGCCGACCATCTCAACGGCGATCTGTCGGTGCCGGCACTGGCCGAACGCATCGCGATGAGTCCTCGCCACTTCGCCCGTGTGTTCACGGCGGAAATGCACATGACCCCGGCCAGGTTCGTCGAAGTCCAGCGCGTCGAGGCCGCGCGTCGTCGACTCGAGGAGTCGAGCGACGGTGTAGAGTGCGTGGCAACGACCTGCGGATTTGGCGGTGCCGAAGTGATGCGGCGCGCGTTCCTCCGAACCGTGCGCGTGTCGCCCACCGATTATCGCAATCGATTCCGATCGCGCCGGCACGACAGCCGCTGGCCGGCGTTGCAGAAGAAGGGGGCGTGAGATGAAGAAGATCGCGTTCGTGGTCCTCGGGTTGGTCTACGTGGCCGCACTCAGCACGGTGACCCGTGGACAGACACCCTCGTCTGCTGACGGTCCGCAGTACGTGAACAAGGTGAACCTTGTTCGACCGCCGGACTATCGCGAATGGATCTTCGTCAGCGCCGGTCTCGGCATGGAGTACAACCCCGTGCCGGGCACGCCCGGCAGAGACTCCTTTGGAAACGTCTTCGTAAACCCTTCGTCATACCGGGCATTCATGAAGACCGGAAAGTGGCCGGACCGTACGATCTTCGTGCTCGAGTTCCGGGGCTCAACCAGCGAAGGGTCGATCAACAAGGCGGGGCGGTTTCAAAGCGGGCTGGTCGGACTCGAAGCAGAAGTGAAGGACTCGCGCTTCCCGGACGGCTGGGCCTTCTTCAACTTCATGCCGCAAGGCTCGATGGTAGACAACGCTCAACCGCTCCCGGTGAACGCCGGCTGCGTCGAGTGTCATACCAAGAACACGGCGGTCGAACGGACCTTCGTCCAGTTCTACCCGACGCTCCTCGACATCGCCCGCAAGATGGGAACCGTCAAACCAGGGTTTTAACGCTGATTCCCTGCTGATTCGTGGCTGATTCCTGATTCGTGACTCCTGATTCCTAGTACGATCCGCCGCCTGAGTCCGGGCCCTGCGGGCGTTCATTTCAGCGATCCGGGACGTTGTACAGCTGAATGGCCGTTCTCCAGAATTCCGGCCCGACACTCGATCCGATGGACGAGGAGCGATTGCGGCGGATCTCAACGCTGGTCGACTCGACGTTCGACCTGTCGCTGAAAGAACTACGCTCCTTCCTCGACCGCGAGTGCCCCGATGATCCCGGCCTGCGCGCCGAGGTGGAACGACGTGTCCTCGAGCGCAGCACGATTACCCGGCTATCCATTCCTGTACCGGGCCGCTTCAGTCAGTCGCTGTCGACCGGCGACGTTATCGCCGACCGCTATCGCATCATCAAACTCATCGGCCGCGGCGGCATGGGCGAGGTGTACGAGGCGCACGACCTTCTTCTCAACGAACAGGTCGCGCTCAAGACATTGCGTGGCGATCTCGCGGGCGACGAGACGCTCCTCCCGCGCTTTCACCAGGAGATCTCGATCGCGCGCAAGGTCACGCATCCCAACGTCTGCCGAATCTTCGAGGTCGGGATTCATCGTGCGGGCGAGCAGCCGCCGCTGCTGTTCTTTGCGATGGAGTTGCTCCACGGGCAGACCCTGTCTGAGCGCATTCGCGCCGGCCGCCTGAGACGCGACGAAGCCTTCCCGATCGCGATCCAACTCGCCGAAGGATTGCAGGCGGCGCACAGCGCCGGCATTGTGCACGCCGACTTCAAGAGCGCCAACGTCATCCTGGTTCCATCCGCAACCGGCGTACGCGCTGTCATCACCGACTTCGGTGTCGCGCGCGCCGAGGCGGGAGCCACTGTCGTCGAGGAGACGCGCTCTGGACACGAGACGATCCGCGTGGCCGGAACGCTGGCCTACATGTCTCCGGAACAGCTCTCCGGCGATCGCGTGACCACGGCCTCGGACCTCTATTCGTTTGGCATCGTCCTCTTCGAAATGGCCTGCGGCCGTCGTCCATTTGACGAAGCGGATGTGATCAAGTCGGCGATGCTGCGTGCCAGTGGTCAGACGCCGTCCGCACGCGCCGAGGTGCCGACGCTCGACGAGCGATGGGACATGGCGATCACGCGTTGTCTCCAGCGCGACCCACATCGCCGATTCGGATCAGCCGGTGAGCTCGCGAGCTGGTTGCGCAACGCGCGCTGGTGGGACGTGAACCACTGGACGCGATCGGATCGAATTCGCGCTGCGCTCGCGGCCATTCTGCTCCTGGCGGCGAGCACGGCGTTGTGGACCTGGACACATCGCCCATATCAGGCCTCGGCAGAGGCGCTGCGTTGGTACGAGCGCGGAACGAACGCGCTCTATTCGATGAGCTACGAGACGGCACGCAAGTCGCTCGAGCAGGCCGTCAGTATCGATCCGGCGTTTGCGCTGGCGCATGCCAGCCTGGCGCGTGCCTATGACGAACTCGATTACACCGACCGCGCCAAAGACTCGATGCTGCGCGCGGTCGCAGCGGCGCAGGACTCGCGGCTGAGCGATGCGGACGATCGCATGCTGCGTGCCGTGCAGTTCATGGTGTCACGCGACTACGCACGGGCGGCGCCGCTCGTCAAGGCGATCGAAGCCGAAGCGATGGGAGCCAGTCGCGCGCCGGCGGCCCTCGAATCAGGATGGCTGGCGCAGCAGATGGACGACACGGACGCCGCCGCGGCAGCGTTCGGCCGTGCGCTCGCATTCGATCCGTCGTATGCAGCGGCGAAACTCCGTCTCGGGTTCCTGCTCGGTCGCCAGGGTGGGAAGGACGATCAGGCCTTGGCCGCTTTCAGCGAAGCCGAAGGCCTCTATCGCACCGCGGGAAACATCGAAGGCGTCACGCAGACGTTGCTCGAACGCGCGAACCTCCTCGATCGGCGAAATCGGGAGACGGAAGCGCTGCCGGTGATCAAAGATGCGCTGACGATGGCCAACGCGGTGGGCAACCGCTATCAGGAAGTCCGATTGCGCTTCATCGAAGCGGCAGCGGTCCGCGACCTGGGTCAAACCGAACAGGCAGCAATGCTCGTGCGCGACGCGATCGAGGCCGCGCTGTCGGAGAACATGGACAACCTGGCGGCAAACGGCCAAATCGATCTCGGCAACAGCTTTCTGCGCGGCGACGATGTCGGTCGCGCCGAACCGGTGTTCCGCCGTGCGCTCGACATCGCGCGCCGCGCGAAGGTCCGCCGGATTGAAGCTCGCGCCGAACTGTCTCTGGGCTCGCTCCTCGAGCAGAGTAAACGGGCCAGCGAGGCGAAGCCGTTCGTCGAGGCGGCGCTGACGTTCTATCGCCAGGCCGAGTACGAGCGCGAGTCAGTGCAGGCCGCAGCCATCCTCGGCGGACTGCACCAGCAACTCGGCGAGAGCCAGGAAGGCATCCGCGTGCTCAGCGCCGCGCTGCCCGGAGCCATCCGACTGCAGGACCGGCGGCTCGAGGGTCAGGTCCGCGAGCGCCTGGCCGACTGCCTGGCCGATCGCGGTGATGTGTCGCGAGCAGTGGCCGAATACGAACACGCGAGTCAGTTATTTGGCCCGACGGCGTCTGGCGAATCAGCGCGCTTGAACGCGGAGCGGCTGCGCACCAAGATCACAACGAATTCTCACAACTAAGGAGCAGCAGCGATGGCAGCAGATGCCGTGATCATCGACGATGGGGGCTCCACCCGGATCAAGCAGCTAAAGGGCACGGCCAGTGGGAAAATGGACGACTTCCTCGACAAGAAGAAGGGTCACCCCGACGGCGACTTCAGCAACATTCGCGTCGTCGCACTCAAAGCCGACGGCACACCGCTGTTGACGCGAGATCAGCCCCTGAAAAAAAGTGACAGCTTCAAGATCATCTCGGCGAACAAACAGAACGTCGAGTGTGAAATGGAGAACAACGGAAAGACGATTCACTTGTCGCTGACGTCTGATAGCGCCGGCGTGGAGCCCCTGGTTGAAGGCAAACAACACCAGCAGCAGAGGCGCTATGTCGTGACAAACGCGGGTCCGATCCAGAAGGTCGAGTTCACAGAGAACGTACCTTCTACGCCACCAGTGACCTCGCTCTTCGACATCACCAACTCGCCGGACAATCAAAGCGTCTATACGATGGTGATTCTCACGTAGCGCTACAGCGTTCTCGTCTGACCCCCATCGGCATCGACGATGGAGCCCTGACAGAAGGCCGCCTGGGGAGACGCGAGAAAGGCGACGAGCCGGGCGATCTCCTCGGGCTGACCGAAGCGCGCGACGCCGAACGACTTGGCCATCTCCTGTTCCACGTTGGCCAGATCGAGCTGACGTTCAGCGGCGAAACTTTTGAGCCGCGTGATCAGACGGTCGGTTTTAATGCCGCCCGGATTGATCGCGTTCACGCGCACTCCATCCTTCACGCCACGATCCGCCAGCACCTTGGTCAGATTCATGAGCGCCGCGTTTACCGCTCCGCCGATGGCGAACTCGGCGGTGCCCGTGCGACCACCGATGCCGATGATGTTGACGATCGTCCCGCGCGACGCCTGCAGATGCGGCCATGCGGCGCGGCTACAGCGCATCGCGCCGTAGAACTTGAGACCGAAGCCGTCGGTCCAATCCGCGTCAGACAAGGTCAGAAAGTCGCCACGCTTGGTGGATCCGGCGTTGTTCACCAGTACATCCAACGTGCCGAAGCGCTCCAGCGTCGCAGCAACGACAGCGGCGGGCACGTTCGGATCGGTGAGATCGGCGGCGTGCACCAGACAGCGGTCACCGAGCGGAGCCGCGAGCGACACCAACTCATCG
>DATCXH010000789.1:0-3869 GCA_036565925.1 Vicinamibacterales bacterium | reverse complement strand
AAATCGAAGGGCGTCGCCTTCGAGCACTACGACCTGCCGGAGCTGAAGCTGCAGGGCGACGTGCACGTCGCCGAAGGCGCTGACATGAAGGTTGCCTGGTTCAAGGACCCGGACGGCAATATCTTCAGCATCGTCAATCGTTGATCGAACCGGGCTACTTCTCGCCCGCTCGTTCCTGCACACGCGCGCCGCGAAGGATCACCTCGACCGCCTGATTGCCCTCGTGGCACGCGTACTCGAACATCTGATACTTCTCGTCGCGCGTCAGCGGATACGCAATCTTCCACGGCGCGGTGTAGTTCACGGGATCCTCGATCGTGGCCTCGTACTGCATCGTGTCGTGGTTGACGCGCGTGAACCGCTCGACGACGCGCATCTGCTCGCTGACCGGTACGCCGCGCACCGGCACGGCATTCTGGCCGGTCGCGATCCAGCCGTGGCCGTTGAAGTTCGTAGTCTCCACGACCAGCGTCTTGCCTTCCCAGTGACCGATTGAGTCGCCGCCCCACGAGCGCACGCGCGGATCGTTGTGCCCGGCGCGCCCGATCGGGATGATGCGCGCGTCGTGGATCATCTCCGCAACGATCAGCACGTAGCCCGGAGTCTGCACGATCTGGTACGCGTTGTTGTACACGACCGGAAACATCGTCGTGGGCTCGCGCGTGATGCAGCGGTCCCACTGGCTCATGGTCTCGTACGAATCGAAGTTGCTCTGGTTGAAGTCGCGGCGCTTGATCGCTTCCGGCCGCAGCGGGACCTTGCCGTCGGCCGGCTCGACCACCAGCGAGGTCTGGCCGTTCGGCAGGATCTTCAGGTCCTGGTCGATGAACGCATCGTTGTCGCGACCGACTTCGCCGGGCTTGTGGCCGGCGGCCCAGAACTTCTCGGTCGCCGCGCGTTGATGCTCGGCTCGGTCGCCTTCAGGCAACTGCGTGCCGAGCTGGGCTGGCCGCTCGAACGGTGTCAGCGTACCGCCGGTCCAGATCCCCTCGATGTCGGGTTGCGCGTCGGCGGCGCAGGCAGCGCCGGCCGCCAGGATCCCGGACGCGACCCAGAACGGAACTGTGAAGCCTTGGATTTGCATGCCCGGCACCGTTTCGCGACAACGCACGATACGGTGCCGAGGATACTCGCGTCGATAGAACTATTGGGATCCCCTGTCCATGGGATCGGGCTGCAGGATCGCCGTGCCGAACTTGCCGTCCAGCTTGCGGGTGCGAATCCAGTGCGCCAGCAGGTCGTGATACCCCGCTGACTGCCTGGCGAAGGGCTGACCGTTCTGCTCGCCCTCCTCGAGAATGCCGTGATCCGCGTTGGGGAAGATCGCGATGTCGAGCTGCGGTGGCGCGGTCTGCAGCGTCCGCAGGAATTCCAGCGTCGGCGCGGGCGGCGCTTCGGTGTCCTTGCCGGCGACGATCCACAGCATCGGTACGCGGACTCGTCGCAGCGCTGCCTGGGCGTCGTAGTCGAGAATCGCATCGAAGCCGAGCGCACTGCGCAGCTCGGTGAACTGATCGTCCGGCGAACGCACCAGCGGTCCGGTGAAGTCGCCTTCCACTTCGCCCAGCCATTTCTCGTTCGCGTGCGCGGCCTTGAACTTCCGCAGATCGTCGAGGCCATCGGTGAAGCGCGACAGCATGATGCGACTGGTGATGGACGTGAGCTCCCGACCTTTCGCGATCACGCTGTCGTCGTAGTGTTTTGCACGCAGCTCGCCGGACACTTCCTCGCGATCCTCGTCGAGCGGACTGATCGCAAGCCCATAAGACACCACAACGAAGTCGGCAGGCGCGCGAACTGCAGCGAGCGGCGCGATCCATCCGCCCTGGCTTTCGCCCATCAAGCCGACGGGCACGCCCGGTGCATCGAGGAGCTTGCGCGCGTATGCGACGGCCGCGAGTGCGTCGTCGGCGAGCTCGCTGAAGTCGACGGTGAAGCGGCCGTTCGATTTGCCGGTGCCACGCTTGTCGTAGACGAACACCGCTATCCCGTAGGTCGGCAGCAAGTGCTGCACGTAGTTGTACGTGACCGCGCTGTCCTGGCCCGAGCCGAAGACGAGCACTACGAGAGCTTTCGGGTTCTGGGGCGCGAACAGCTCGCCGTAGAGCGTATTGCCGATGCTGGAGAAGGTGCCGGCTTTCTTCGTGACCGGCACGCGTCGCGCGACACCGGCCGGTCCGTCCTTCAGATGAAACTCGAGGCGCTCGCCCGGGCATTCGTCGAACGCGGCGTCGGCGATGCGCGGCTCACGCGAGGCCCAGCCGGGTCCGCCGTGAAAGTGCTTGTCGTCGTCGGGATAGAGACGACCACTGCGTCCATCCGACACGCGATAGCGCAACGCGCCTTCGTCGCTCGGAGAAATGATGATGGAGTCGCCGCCAGGAAGTCGGTACGCACCCGAGTAGCACGTCGTGGCGGCGAGAGCGACTGTACCAAGGAAAAGAGATGCAACTGTCATGGTGCTGCTGGTCCGAATGAGTGATGTGCTCGTTCGGACGCAGCAGCACGCAGTTGGGTTTCACTCGGTCTTCTTCGTGGACTTGCCTTCCATCATCGTCGTCCACTTGGTGCCGTCTTCCGACATGTCCCACTTGTACGTGTAGGAAGTCGGCGAGCCCTCGACCATCGTGTAGCGCGAGTGGAACGGCTTGCCGTTCACCTCGGACTTCGAAGTGAACGTCCAGGTGTTGCCGGCCTTCTTGCCCTTCGAGTAGTCGGTCATGCCGGTGCTGTCGATGCCGTAGAACGTATAGGCTTTGTCGGCGGGGTTGTAGGCGAGGACACCGAGCGTCGTCATCGGGCCCATCGCACCGCCGCCCTGCCCGCGGCACACGAGCTGGAAGCCGCCAGCGAACCACTCGCAGGTGTCGACACTCGTCATCTTGCCGCCCGGTCCGAACGGACCCGGCTTCATCTCACCTTCACTGGTCCACTTGCCCGCGAAATAGCCGAGCGTCTTCTGCTCCGGGCCGGGCTTCGGCGCGTCCTGTGCGAGCGCGCTGCCGAATGCCAGCAATACACTGGAACCCACGACGAGGATCTTTGTTCGCATATACCCTCCTATGGATAGGTGCCGGGAGAACAAAACGGGGGAAACTCAGCAGTGCAGCAATTGCTGCGGTGCTGAGTTTTACCTCTTTTTCTCTCCCGGCACCAATTGGAATCGAATGGCCTGGCCGCCGCCGGGGGCGAGCTTGAGTTGCAGCGTGTCGCCGCGGCGGACTTCGCGGCGCTCGATGGCGATTGCGAACGGATGCGTGCGCCAATCCGCGTTCGTGCCATCGCGATAGATGTGCGCGCGATAGCGCTGAGCAGCGTCGAGGAAGTCGAGCTTCACTTCCAGCGTGCGCGCGTTCTCGTCCGTGACGCTGCCGAGATACCAGTCGTCGCTGTTGCGATCCTTGCGCACGATCGTCGCGTAGTCGCCGACTTCGCCGTTCGGTACGAGCGTCTGCTCCCAGTCGGTCGGCACGCCCTTGATGAACTGGAACGGCGCCGCAAACCGGCGATAGTTCTCGGGCAGATCCGCGGCCATCTGCAGTGGCGCGTACAGGATGATGTAGTTCGCGAGCTGCTTCGCCAGCGTCGATTGAAACGGCTGACCGCCCTTCCCTTTCAGGCTCAGCACGCCGGGCGTGAAGTCGAACGGACCGGAGAGCATGCGCGTGAACACCAGGTTCGCTTCGTGCTCCGGCGGGTTCGGCGGATTGCCCCACGCGTTGTATTCCATGCCGCGCGCGCCTTCGCGGGACACCCAGTTCGGGTACGTGCGCCGCAGGCCTGTGTCCTTGATCGGTTCGTGCGCCACCACGGCGATGTGGCGCTTCGCTGCTTCGGTGACGACTTTCAGGTGATGGCGCGACATGACC
>DATCXH010000507.1:0-5983 GCA_036565925.1 Vicinamibacterales bacterium | reverse complement strand
GGGCCTCGAAGTGGGCGTGACCTCGTCACTGCCCGAGCGGTTCCGTGTCGACGTGAACTACACGCTGTTCGATTACGACCTCACGCTGCAGGCCCCCGACGTGCCGATTCTTCCCAACACCCCGCGGCATCAGGCGTCGTTCGCGATCTCATACGTCGCACCTCGTGTCGATGCGAGCGTTCGCTATCGGTGGACGGATGGATTCGATTGGCTGTCAGGTATCTATGCCGGTCCCGTTCCAGCGTACGGTCTGACCGACGTGCAAGCGGCTTATCTGATCACGAAGCGCGTGCGTGCCGGGATCGATGCGTCGAATCTGTTCGATAACGAGCACTATGAGATGTTCGGCGGCGATCTGCTCGGTCGCCGCGTGCTCGCTCATGTCACCACCTCGTGGTGACCCGCTGAACGCCGATCGTCGCGCGTCGTTCCCGGCGCCAGACCGTGATCCGGAGAATGCGGAATTCAAACGCAGGGCGCGGAGGTTCGCAGTCTTCCTCTGCGTACCTCGGCACCTCTGCGATCGCTGCGATCGGTTTTCTCACCGGCGTCGGGGTTCAAACAGTCGCCGGCCCGGTCGGCACAGCAGTCTTCGCGGCGAGTGCCTTGCGCTGCTGGTGATACAGATAGATGTAGAGGCAGTCGATCACCGGAATCGTCAGGAACATGAAATAGAGAAACCTGAAGTCGGTGGCCCTCATTACGTATGGCGGCCGAATGAGCACGCCATTGGCATCGAACTGTGTCGGCCACCACAGATAGCAGAAGACCGCCCCTGCCGCGGTGCCAATCATCTTGGTCCAGCCTGCGCCCGCCGGCAGGCCGCGCAGATCCGGCCGTGCGAACAGGAGGTTGATGAACAACACGCTCATCGCGAAGTTGATCATGAACGATGAGGCCAGGCCGTAGACGTCGCCGGTGTACTTCGAGAAGAAGAACAGCGCCAGCCCGCACAGCAGTATTCCGACGCCACAGATCACGTGAAAGTGCTGCTTCACCCACGGGTGTATCTGCGCGTTCCGTCCGTACATCAGCACCTGCGACACGATGATCACGTCGGCGAAGAACCACAGGCGGTTTCCCCACACCAGCACCGGCACTCCGGGCGCGACGAGCTGGAACGAGAAGATGAACTCCCAGGCGATATTGAAGAAGATGACGACCAGCGGGATGCCGTAGGTCTTGTCGCGATGGCACTGCCGCACGATCTGCAGATAGGCCGCCGTCCAGGCCAGGAACATGACGCCGGCAATGACCAGCAGAGTGGGAGAGAGATCGTGCTCGAGGCTGTAGAGGAAGGCTGCCATGGTGCCGCGTAATGTAGCATTACAAGCTTGGAGACTGTGTCAACACCGCGTGCGCTGTGGACTGATTCGTATCTGGATCAGATGCGCGCCGTCGGCGACCCCGAGGCTGACGAAGTGGTGCGTCAGGTCTTCGAGCGCCGCCAGTTTTCGGAACTGAACGCCTTCGTCAGCAGCCTTTCGGGCGCCGCCGCTCTTCCCGACAACTTGCCAACGGAGATTCGTGCGTTCGTCGACCGAACGAGCGCCCGGCCCGAGTGGGTGCAGGACATGCATCTCCGTCGTGCCGAACATTTCTTCGTTCGTCACGGACTCTCGTCGATGATGGCGCTCGTCTGCGCCAGTCTGCCCGAGTGCTACACGATGCGCCGCGGAGTGCGCATCCTCGCCTTGACGCGACAGCTGGGCGCGCACGTCGATCGGCGGTTGCATCAGACCGCACTGATGGTGCTCGCGGTAATGGGGCCGCACGGTCTCGATCGGGGCGGCCCAGGTATCGTTCAGGCTCAGCGTGTGCGGTTGATCCACGCCGCGATTCGTCATTTAGTCGTGCTCGGCCAGGCGCCACAAGACGCGACGCCGGATGAAGGGTACGGGGCTGCCCAGAGTAAGGTGTCGCGTTCGATTGGCGAGGCCATGGCCAGGGCGGGCTTCGAGTGGAGTGTGGCCGACGACGGCCAGCCACTGAATCAGGAAGATCTCGCGTTTACGTTGCTGACCTTCAGCTACATCCTCCCGCTGGCGATGTCGCGCTTCGGCGTTCCGGTCAGTGAGGACGATCATCTCGACTTCCTGCACACGTGGAATGTCGTCGGCGCGTATCTGGGGGTGCGTCGCGAGCTCATGCCACAGACGGTTGACGATGCCGTCTATCTGCTCGAGCAGATCAAACGCCGCCAATGGGGCCCCAGCGAAGACGGCGCGTTTCTGACCGATCGGCTCGTCTGCTTCGTGCAGGACCACGTCCTTCGCCTGCGCGTGCTCGCGCCGCTTGCGCCGATCTTCGTACGCGCAATGGTCGGCGACGACACGGCGCGCGTCCTGGGCCTGAACACGCGCCATCACGCCGGTGTGATCGTCTTTCATCAGGTCGTGTCACGGCTGATCCGGGCGTTGAACGCGGTGGGATCCGTGCTGGGACGATTCCATCCGCTTCGTCACCTCGGCATGGCGATCGGGCGCAAGACCATCCAGTTTCTCTACGCCTACACGGCGGAGTTTGGCGGCGCACCACTCGCCATTCCGGTGGAGTGGAGCGGTATCAAGAAGTCCACGACGTCCTGAGCAGAAAGACCGACATATGGCCAAGAAAGAACCGACTTACGACGAAGGACAGATCGCCGAGAAGCTGAAGGAACTGCCCGGTTGGTATCTCGAGGACGGCTGGATCCGCCGCGTCTACAAAACAGATGGATGGCCGACGACGCTGATGCTGGTGAACTCGATCGGATATCTGGCCGAGGCCGCGTATCACCATCCGGACCTCTCGGTGACGTGGGGACGCATCACGGTGAAGCTCTCGACGCATAGCGCCGGTGGCATTACCGACAAGGACTTCTCCCTGGCGCGAAAGATCGAAGACGTCGTGCTCTGGCGGCCAAAGGAAGGTGAGGCGCTCGAGGGCACGCCAAACAAGTGGGTGCGTAGCGGCGATCCACGCGGATGACGGATGCAGGTAGGGCCGATCCGTCGCCTGCGGCTACGGCGAGACGTCGCGTCCTGTTTGTGACTGGCAAGCTCGCCGAGCCTGCGCTCCGGCGTGTGCTCGCCGAAATGTCGCCGCCGTTTCAGTACGACGTCGCCGTTCTCAAGATCACCGTCGCCGCGCTGATGACCACGTCGTGGATCGCCAAATCAGTTGAAGCGCCGGCTGGCACAGACCTCGTGATGATTCCCGGCCTGTGTGAGGGCGATACCGCTGTCCTCTCCGAGAAGCTTGGCGTGACGGTGGAGAAGGGGCCGAAGGATCTGCGCGATATCCCCCGATACTTCGGCCGCGCTGCGGAAGCCCGCGAGTACGGCGCATGGGATATCGAGATCGTTGCCGAGATCAACAACGCACCCCGCCTGACGCGCGAAGCCATTCGACGCGAGGCATCCCGTTACCGCGAGTCTGGCGCGGACATCATCGACGTCGGCTGCACACCGGGACTGCCGTTTCCTGCGCTCGCCGAGGTGGTGACCGAGCTGGTCGAGGCGGGAATGCGCGTCAGCGTGGACTCGCTCGACCCGGGTGAAATCACGACGGCTGTTGAAGCTGGTGCCGAGCTCGTGCTCAGCGTCAACGGATCCAACATCGACGTCGCGCAGGCCCTCGCGGTCAGCGGCGCGCTGGCCGATCGCGGCGCCCGCTTCGTCGTCATTCCCGACATGGGCGGTGGGGTGGATTCGCTCGAGCCTACTGTGGCGAAGCTGCAGCAGTGGGGTGTGCCGTTCCTGATTGATCCGATCCTCGAGCCAATCGGGATGGGCTTCATGGCCTCGCTCGAGCGCTACGCCGACGTCCGTCGACGATGGCCTTCGGCGGAGATGTTGATGGGAATCGGGAATCTGACGGAGCTGACGGCCGCTGATTCGACTGGCGTGAACGCATTGTTAATCGCCGTGTGCCAGGAACTCGGCATCCGCACTGTGCTGACGACGGAAGTCATTCCGTGGGCGCGAGGCGTCGTCCGCGAGGTGGATGTGGCCAGGCGGCTGATGCACTACGCGGTGACGAAGCAGGCGGTGCCCAAGGGAGTGGACGATCGTCTGGTCACCGTGAAGGATCCTGTGGTGCTCAGTTACTCGGAGCAGGAGCTCCGCGCGCTGCAGGCGGCAATCACCGACCCCAACTACCGCATCTTCGCCGACGCTGAAGCCATTACCGTGTTGAACAGTGAGCGCTTCGTGCGCGGGACCGACATCCAGGTGATCTTCGCGCAGCTCGACGTGAACGAAGCGACGCACGCGTTTTACCTCGGGAAGGAACTCGCGAAAGCAAGCCTGGCGGTGACACTCGGCAAGACATATCGTCAGGAAGGTGCCTTGATGTGGGGCTACCTCACTCCGCCCGACGAGGACGTCCGCGAGCACGTGCCGTTGACACAACGGCCACGACGGCAACGCGAGCCTGGTCAGTGACTGGTTGTGGTGGGTGGTGGGGGGTAGGTCGTGGGTGGTTAGTGGTTGGTGGTGTTCACCATGCCGGCGACTGACGCTCGCGTGACGCCGCTCGTCGAAGAACTGTCGCCGGTGCCCGACCCGGCGCGGTGCTGCGAGCAACTCGCAGGACTGCCGTATCGCCTCTTTCTCGATAGCGCATCGACAACCACCAGGCTCGGGCGCTATTCATTTCTCACCGCCGATCCGATCGACGTCATTGAACGCAAGGGATCGAGCGCCGCGCTCGATGACGTGCGGGCGAGGCTGGCGTCGTTCCCCGCCGAACCGATCGCCGGTCTTCCGCCTTTTCAGGGTGGTGCGGCTGGCTACGTTGCCTATGACTGGGGTTTGACGCTCGAACGTCTACCCGCACCGCGTTACGACGACCTCGCCCTGCCCGATGTGGTGCTGGGGATCTATGACTGGGTGCTTGCATGGGATCACGTTGCGTCGCGTGCGTGGCTGATCTCAACCGGCATGCCGGAGACGACATCAGCCGCACGTGCGGCTCGTGCGGCTGAACGTGCGAAATCGGTCCATGAGCGACTGAGGGTGGGGCCGGTCCTTTCCGCCTCCGCGAAGGCTGCGGCAGAACGGTCGAGGCTCGATGGTGCGTTCGCGCCATCTCATCTCGTTGAAGGTGGCTGGTGGTCGTCCCCATTCGAGCTCCGCTCGTCGTTCACGCATCGCGACTACCTCGCCGCCGTGCAGCGTGTGCGCGACTACATCTTCGCGGGCGACATCTTCCAGGCGAATCTGTCGCAGCGGTTCGAGGCGCGGCTGCGCGGGTCAGCGTGGGCGTTCTACTCGCGGCTGCGCCGAACGAATGCCGCTCCGTTCGCAGCGTTTCTCGAGACGCCTGATGCGAGCGTGATCAGCGCGTCGCCCGAGCGCTTTCTGCACGTCACTCGCAGCGGCTTTGTCGAGACACGTCCGGTCAAGGGCACGCGGCCGCGCGGCCTCGGCCCGGAGCACGATGCGGCGCTGGGCCAGGCGCTTGCGGAGAGCCCCAAAGATCGCGCCGAGAACCTGATGATCGTCGACCTGATGCGCAACGACCTGTCTCGCGTCTGTGCGCCGGGCACTGTGCGGGTCTCGGAGCTGTTCTCGCTCGAGCGTTACGCCACCGTTCATCATCTCGTCTCGACGGTCGTCGGCCAGCTCGAGCCCGGCTATGACGCCCTGCATCTGCTGCGCGCCGCATTTCCCGGCGGCTCGATCACCGGCGCGCCGAAGCTGCGCGCCATGGAGATCATCGCCGAACTCGAACCGTCTCAGCGAAGCGTCTACTGCGGTTCGATCGGCTACTTCAGCCTGACCGGTGATCTCGACACCAGCATCGCCATCCGCACCGCGATCGTCCGCGACGGCCACGTATACTTCAGTGCAGGAGGCGGAATCGTCGCGGATTCCGATCCCGAACAGGAGTATCGCGAGACCATTGACAAGGCCAGGGCGCTGATCGATGCCCTGGCCGCGGACCATTGATGATTCAGGGGATCTTTGATTGTTGAATAGTTGTTGATTGTCGATTC
>DATCXH010001132.1:0-3255 GCA_036565925.1 Vicinamibacterales bacterium | reverse complement strand
CGATGCTCAACGCGCGCTCGCGTGCGGCGCATCACGAGTGATTGTTGGCCTCGAGACGTTGCCATCGTTCGACGTGCTGAAATCGATCGTGAGTGCGGTCGGGCGGGAGCCAGTGGTATTCAGCCTCGACCTTCGCGAGGGTGCAGCGATCGCAACAACGCCCGAACTCGCGCAGCAGAGTCCAGAAGACCTGGCGGCGCAGGCAGCCGATGCGGGCGTCTCTGCGGTCATCGTGCTCGATCTGGCGCGTGTGGGAATGGCCTCGGGGCTCGACATCGATCTGCTGACGCGCATCAGAACCCGGGTTGGTTCGATTCAGCTCTATGTTGGCGGCGGCATCCGCAGTCCGCAGGACCTCGAAGTCGTGCGGAACGTCGGGTGCG
Organism: Vicinamibacterales bacterium; assembly: GCA_036565925.1. GTDB lineage: Bacteria > Acidobacteriota > Vicinamibacteria > Vicinamibacterales > UBA2999 > Gp6-AA40. The sequence continues at coordinate 2,872 of DATCXH010001132.1, read as the reverse complement.
ATGGTGCGCTGGTGGCTTCGGCGCTCCTCGACGGTCAGATCACCAGGCGCGACCTGCCTTTGACCTGAGATGAGCGTCATCCTTGGTTGGGATATCGGCGGCGTCAACACGAAGGTCGCATGTGTCAGCGGCGGCACCGTGCTCGCCGTGTGCTCGCGGCCATTCGAATTGCAGCACGATCCCGGCGCGCTCGTGAACGTGTTGCGCGAGCTGGCGAGTGAAACAGGTGGAAGCGACGCTGACACGCACGCGTTGACGATGACCGCGGAGCTGTCGCAGATGTTTCGCACCAAGCGCGATGGCGTGCACTTCGTGCTCGAGGCGATCGCTGCTGCATTTCCGGGTGGAACGATCTGCGTGTACGCCGTCGACGGGCGGTTTCTAACCATCGCTGACGCGCGCGAGGCGCCGCTGCTCGTCGCGGCGGCGAACTGGGCTGCCACTGCGCGCGTGGTGGCGCAGTCCCTGCCTGACGCCCTGCTGATCGACATTGGTACCACGAGCACCGACATCATCCCGATCGTTGATGGTGAGATCGCGGCATCGGGCTGGACCGACCCGGATCGTCTTGCGTCGGGCGAGTTGGTGTACTCCGGTGCGGTGCGAACGCCCGTTGAAGCGCTGGCGGCGGAGGTGCCGCTCCAGGGGCGGGAGGTCGGGCTCTCCGCTGAGGCATTTGCGCTGAGCGGCGACGTGCACGTCTGGCGAGGCGATCTGGAGCCCACGGACTACTCCGTGCCAGCGCCCGATCGTCGTCCCGCCACACGCGAGTTCGCCGGCGAGCGGCTCGCGCGCGCCATTTGCGCCGATCGCGAAATGGTCAACGACGCGGGTGTCACCGAGATCGCTGATGCACTTGCGGCAGCACAGGCTGGGCGAATTGCCGCGGCGATCGGTCGCGTCCTCGCGCGCCATCCTGGACTTCGCACCGCGGTAGTGACAGGACTCGGTGCGTTCATCGCCGAACGCGCGGCGCGACTGGCCGGACTGGACGTTGTGTCACTGGCGTCTGCATTGGGGAGTGATGCGGCGAGATGTGCACCGGCAGCTTCAGTCGCATTGCTGCTCGAGGGAATCGCGTCTGAACCGAGTCCGCGGGCGCTGCCACCTTCGCACTCCGCGCTGCGGTGGCCAGCAAATCGTGCGGTCGACGAGAAGGCACGCATTGCGACGGTCGTAAAGGTCGGCGGAGGGTTGCTCGCACACGGGACCGTTCTCGACAAGGTCCTGAACGTCCTGGCCGAGATCGCGCGCGAAGAGCCGCTGCTCATCATCCCCGGCGGCGGGCCCTTTGCGGATGCGGTGCGCGAACAGGATGCGCGCCTGACGCTCACAGACGATGCAGCGCACTGGATGGCGGTGCTGGGAATGGAGCAGTACGCTCATCTCATCCTGTCGCGGATGAGGCGGGCGGTGCTCGTGACAGACGGGGCAGAAATTGCTACCGCGCTTGCCTCTCAGCAGATTCCGGTGCTCGCGCCGTACGCGTGGCTGCGTCGTGTCGATCCGCTGCCGCATTCATGGGCCGTCACAAGCGACAGCATTGCGGCTTGGATTGCCCACGCCATCGGGGCACCCCGGCTGGTGCTCGTGAAGCCGCCAGGCGTCGGGACCGGCGCTGATGTCGACGACTATTTTGTGCATATCCGCGGAAAGCTTGGAGTTGAAACTATTTCGGCGGATGCCATCGAGGTATTGAGCCACTCGATCCGCCCCTGACTTGCACAGTCTTTTTGTCGTGGCACGTGATTCGGCGGCCTTCTTGCTTGCGCGCGCGACCGCACTAGCCTAGTCTGCGGGTAGCCGATGGAGGCTTCCCCCAGATCCGAGCGGGCAACGCTGTCTCGTGACCTGAACGAGTTTCTCATCGAGCTGTCGATAGCCCTGCATCGCCAGTCGATGTACCCGATTGGACACCCGGCCCTCATTCCGGCCGTTGAATCGGTGATCCGTCGCGGAGAACAACTCCTCGCAGGTCGTCCGCAGATCGCCTTTGGCGTTGCGCGCCGCCAATTGATCATCGACGGTGCGACGACGGATCCCGATCAGCCCGTCCTTCGTCGTCTCGCGGACACCTTGCACAAGCATCACATCGGCGCGGTCAGCATCATGCCCGGCATCGACACGCGGGAACTGAGCGAGGCGCTGCGTGCTCTCTCCGCCGAGGCCGACCGTGAAGGGCCGCTTGGCCTCAAGCCAAATGTGTCCAACTGGCCCCACATCAAACTGCAGCCGCTCGTATTCGATGGTCTCGGGATCGTTGACGAGCGCGTGGCGGGAGGCGGCGACGCTGAGTCCGGGCAAGCATCAGCCAACCCCGATCTGTGGCTGAGCCTGGCGAGGGCGGCGCTTGCGTCCGATGGCTCAGAGGGCGACGTCGCTGCTACTGAGTCGGAAATCGCCAAAGCGATCGACGAGAATGCCGGCCGAGATCAGGCGATCGTGAGCCATCTGTTGCAGATTGCGCAGGAGTTGACGAAGGCGTCCGGTCACGGGGCGGAAGAACTCAAGCGTCGGACGGCGCGTCTCCTCGGCTCGCTCAATCCCGCCACGCTACGTCGGCTCCTGGCGATGAGTGGCGATCGGAATCAGCGCGCGCAGTTCCTGCGTGATGTGACGCAAGGACTTCCGGTTGACGCCGTGCTTGCGATCGTGACGGCGTCCGCTGACGCCGGCGGTCAGACCATCTCGCACGGTCTCGTGCGAATGCTGAGTAAGTTGGCCACCCACGCCGAGAGCGGCACGGAGTTCGTTCGGCCTCGCGCCGATACAGAACTGCGTGAACAGGTCGGCCGGCTGCTCGAGGATTGGCGGCTCGAGGATCCCAATCCGGAAGCGTATGGCCGCATGCTGGAGCATCTTGCGCTCTCAT
>DATCXH010001235.1:0-2510 GCA_036565925.1 Vicinamibacterales bacterium | reverse complement strand
CGTCGACGAGGGGACCGTCCTCTATGTCGATCGAGTGGCGTCCGCCGGCGCGACCGACATGCTGGCAAGTGCCGGGCGTCGAACGGCATTGCACGCGACGGCTTCCGGCAAGTTGCTCCTGGCCCACCAGCGCGACGGCTTCGTCCAGGCGACCATCGAGGCCGGGCTCGCGCGCCGCACCCGTGCAACCATCTGCGACGGTGACGTGCTGAAGGCGGAGTTGGCGCAGATACGCGCGAACGGATACGCCACCTGCTGGAAAGAATTCGACAACGCACTGTCGAGCGTTGCCGCACCGCTCGTCGACTACACCGGATTCGCCATCGCCGCGCTCGCGATCGCAGGCTCCTCGAAGCGCATCACGCCCGCGTCGTTACCTGCGCTCCTCAACCGGCTGCTTCCGACGGCCGCGGCGATCTCGGCCGAACTCGGCGCCGCTCCAATGATGCGAGTGGTCGGATAACCGTTCCGGGAGTTCGGCACGACGCGACGCGATGGGAAGGGCTCGCCGCCCGTGACGGCATCGACATGGCGACGGAGGAGAGACCGTTCTCTCGTTTTTCGATCGAGTTGAACGTTAGCTATAGGCTAACCGTATTTCGCACATCGCTATTGTCAAGCCGAGGTCGATTCCGTATGCTCGAAGCGACGGGGATCGTCCCCACCTCGGACCGTGTGGCGCTACCCAGCGGCCGGTGTCGGCGGGGCGCGATCGTGTCGACGAGGCGACTCGCGGCGCGCCATCAAAGACGCGGGTTCGAACAATTCATCAATCAGGAGGCGAACATGAAATCGCGGATCGTCGTCAGTTCACTGGCTGTGATGCTGGGTTGCTGGTTCAATGGACAGGCACTGGCCGCCGAGAGCACGACCAAGGTAGCGCCTCCGACGAAGATGGAGGTCGTCCGGGCGGGCCTGCTGCCGAACGCCGAAACCGCTGCAATGCGGCTCGGCAAGCTGAAGGGCTTCTTTGCCGACAAGGGCATCGATCTGCAAATCGTCGACACCAGCAGCGGTGCCGCTTCCCTCACCGCGTTGATCGCCGGACAGTTCGATGTCGTGTTCTCGAACACGGTGTCGGTCATGCAAGGGCGAGACAAAGGCCTGCCGCTGGTGATGGTGGCCGCGGCTTCGACATCGACGGGCGTTCAAGGCAAGGATTTCTCTGCGCTGGTCGTCGGCTCGCACAACGCGATGAAGTCCGCCAAGGATCTCGCCGGCAAGACCGTCGCGGTCAATACCGTCAAGAATATCGGCGAGGTCACCGCTCGGCTGTCGGTCCAGAAGGCCGGCGGAGATGCGGCGAGCGTCAAGTTCGTCGAGATGCCGTTCGCGAACATGGAGCAGGCGCTGGAAGAGCGCCAGATCGATGCGGCGTGGATGGTCGAGCCGTTCCACACGACGGCGCTCAAGCATAAGCTGAGAGACCTGGCCTCGAACTATGTCGATACCGCTCCGGGGCTCACTGCGGCTTCGTTCGTCTCGACCGACAACATCATCAAGCAGAAGTCGGATCTCATGAAGAGGCTCAAGGCGGCGATCGTCCAGGCCGGCGCGTACGCCAACGCCCATCCGCAGGAGATCCGAGCCATCATCCCGACGTTCACCAAGATCACCAGCGCCATCGCCAATGAGTTCGTCATTCCCCGCTATGACGCGGAGGTCAACGCCGCGTCCCTGAAGGCGATGCTGCCGCAGATGGTGAAGGAGACCATGATCTCCCCGACCTTCAAGGTCGACGTCGTCATCCAGCCCTAGTCGGTGTTCCTCGCCGGGGACGAATCGATGGAGCGTGTCGAGCCGCCGGTGAAAGGTCCGGTCTGGAGTTCGCGGACTCGCGGAGTCGCAGGCTTCCTGGCGTTCCTGGCGGTGTGGGAAGTCCTGCCGGTCGCGGGAGTGCTTCCCGCGCGGTACTTCCCGCCCTTCCACGAGGTCCTGGCGGCGATGGCGCGCAATCTCGTCAGCGGCGAGTTCTGGCTGGCCGTTTCCTGCACCATCCAGGCGTGGTTCGTCGGTCTCACGATCGCGTTCGTGGCCGCGGCACTGGTGGGCTTGATCCTCGGATCGATCCCGATCCTGTGGCGGTACACGGAATCGACGATCGAATTCTTGCGACCGATTCCATCGGTGGCGCTGATCCCGCTGGCCGTTCTGATGTTCGGAATCGACGTCAAGTCGGCCCTGCTGTTGATCGTCTATGCGACGTTCTGGCAGATCCTGATCCAGGTCCTGTATGGCGTGAAGGCCGTCGATCCGGTCGCACTGGACACGGCGCGTGTCTACGGACTGCGGCGATGGAGCCGGATCCGCTACGTTGCGTGGCCCACGGCGTTGCCGTACGCGATCACGGGATTTCGCCTGGGGGCATCGGTGGCGCTGGTGCTTGCGGTCACCGCCGAGTTGGTCATCGGCAACCCCGGGATCGGCCACCAGGTGGCACTCGCCCAGTCCGCGCTGGCACTGCCCGAGATGTATTCACTGGTCATCACCGCCGGGATCATGGGGGTCCT
>DATCXH010000790.1:0-2032 GCA_036565925.1 Vicinamibacterales bacterium | reverse complement strand
CAGCCCTTCGCGCGAACAGGCAATCTGAGCGAAACCACGCGACGGAGCGAGCAGTGTCACAGCAACAACAATCGCGACGAATGTAATGCGCGTCATCGAAATCCCTCTCGAGTGGCCGAATCGTACTCGATCTCGCCGAATCCGAGGATTCGGGCCGCAGCCGCCGGTGCGGCTATGCTACCCACGCCATGCCTCCCTCGACGACGCTCGGGACAGGGCCGTCGACGCGGCTCGGGTCCCGTCGTGCGGTGGTCATCGCCGCGGCCATCGCTCTGGTCGCCGGGCTCGGTGTGGTGTTCGTTCGCAACTTTACCGACTTCTCCGTGTACTACACCGCAGGTCGATCGCTGCTAAGTGGCCGTACCGACCTCTACGCGCCGGATTTCGCTCGCGGCGTGGTGATGGACTATCGCTATCTGCCGGTCTTCATTCTGACGTTTGCGCCACTGTCGAGTGCTCCGTATCCAATCGCTGCGTGGGTGTGGCATCTCCTCGACACGGGGGCGATCGCGCTCGCGGTGGCGTCGATCGCGTCGGTATGCGGCGAGCTGTCCTATAGCCGTGTCAAGGTCTGGACGGTCGCGTTCCTGATCGTCGTTCCGTATTTCGCGATGGCGCTCGATTACGGCAACGTGCATCTGATTGTCACCGCCCTGATGTTCGCAGGCCTGGCGCTCGCACTCGGAGGACGAAATCTATCGGCTGCCACCCTGCTGGCCATCGCCATCACCATCAAGATCATTCCTGCTCTAACGCTGCCCTACTTCGCGATCACGCGCCGCTTCAAGCTCCTCGGCCTTGTGGCTATCATCACCGTGATCGTCAACCTGCTTCCGTCGATCTATTTCGGGGTCGGAGGAAATCGAAGCCTCATCACAGCCTGGTTCGCGCACGTCATCGTCGGGCAGGAGTTTCACGAGACGAACGGGCCAATCAACCTCTCACTCAAGGGGCAATTGCGACGGACGTTCACCAACGTTGACTACTCACAACGCGTGGACGGCGATTTCCGATACCCGGCCGTCAACGTCGCGGCGCTCTCACCGTCATCCGTCGATCGCGTGTGGATGGCGCTCAGCGCGTTCATGTTTGCCGGCGGGCTCGTGCTGATCGGGATCTTGGCGCGCGCGCGCACACGCGTCTCCGTAGTGCCGGACCTTTCCCCCTCGAACCTTCGATCTACGGCGGAGCGGCCGTCCATCGACGTGCGCCTCGAGATGCTGCAGATCGGCCTGCTGATCTGTCTGATGCTCTTCGTCGGTCCATTGACGTCGAAGGTCTATCTCGTGGCACTGCTGTGGCCGGTCGTCGCCATTGGCGTCGCTGCATGGGAACAGAACGCGATTCGACGTGCCTTGATCGGCGTCGCCATCGTGAGCTCGATACTGCCGTTGCTACCTGGTCGGACGATACAACGTCTCTTGCTCGTGGCGGGCACGGACTTTTACGTGAGCACCGCGATCCTCGCTCTGGTCGTGTTCGCGCTGTTCCGCTCGACCAGGCTCCACAGGTCCTGATCAACACACCGGAGTGCATTATCATCAGCGCAATGGCTCTGCATTGGCGCGTCGCGATGTGGTCTTCTGTCGTTGCCGTTATGGCGCTCGCAGTGGCCTGCACGTCACGCGGTTCATCACCAGACCCAGCCGCCATCGATGTTGTCGCGGCGACGAAGGAAACTCAGGACTGGCGCGCACAGCACGAGGAGAGTTATCGGAAAAACTGGGCGACAATTGCCGGCCTTCACTTCCTCGAGCCTGGTACTCATACCGCCGGCACTGCTGCGACGAACGACATCGTCCTGCCTGCGTCGGCGGCGTCGGAACGCATCGGCCGGTTCGTGCTCGACGGCGACGCCGTACGCTTCGAGCCCGACGCGCGATCGTCGGTGCAGATCGACGGGCAGCCGGTGACGAAGCCACGCGAGCTCACTGATGACTCCATGGAGGAACCCGACTCGATCGAAGTCGGCGCCATTCGTATGGTCGTGCATCGCAGCGGCGATCGGCGTTCGCTACGCGTGTGGGATCCG
>DATCXH010001094.1:0-2432 GCA_036565925.1 Vicinamibacterales bacterium | reverse complement strand
CTCAGATGCTCATTCACTAAACGTCCGAGCATCACTCTTCGGGTCGCATCGGGCTCAATCGCGAGAATGCGGGCCATAGCGCTCCCTTCGCAGCGAAATCGGACGCAATTTCGGGGCCCGACGAATGGCCGGCATTTCCTTCCAAATTCGTTAACCGAATGTCCCGGGACGGAGCACGCGTGTCTCAGAAAGCGGAACACTCACGTTTCGTACGGATAACCTCACCCACTCGACCGGTCCGATCAGGGCGACGATGCCATACCGTCCGAAGCGAGTTCCGGATCGAACGCGCAAGTCCGGCTGCCACTCTCGCGTCGCGGTACGGTGGCTAAGCCGGACAACTACATCTGCCTCTAGCCGACGTCGCCTGTTGGCTAACGTCGAGCCTTGACGGACTAGCCCTGTGATTCCCTGAACCCCGGTGTAGCATATGCCGCGGTTCCGGGCCATTCGAAGACGATCCCGCGCGAGGGTTCCCATAGGTGTCCACACACTTTCAAGGAGAGCGCACGTGCGACGCAAAAAGATCACCCTCATCAAGGCAGAAGCGAAGCGGACCAACATCTATTCGACATTCGCGTATCCGGGCCTGGCGCTTCCGGTTGTCGGTACGGCGCTCGCGCAACGCGGCTACGACGTCAAGATTTACGTTGAATCCATCCGGACCTGGGACTGGGATCGCATCGCCGACTCCGACTTGATTGGCATCACCGTCAACTCGGCCGAAGTCAAGGAGTGCTACGCGCTGGCCGATCGGATCCGCGCGGAGGTCGGTGTGCCGATCGTCATGGGCGGCTATCACGTCACCTATATGGCGCCCGAAGCGCTCGACCACTGCGACTACGTCGTACGCGGGGAGGGCGAGGGCACGATGGTCGACCTCGCGGACGAGATCCTCCACGGCGACGGCAACGTCGAGGGCATGCTCGGGATCTCCTATCGACGGAATGGGGCGATCATCAACAACCCAGACCGGCCGCTGCTCAAGAACATCGATCTCATTCCCGATCAATCGTTGATCGACGGATACGGCGAGTACCATCGCCGTTGGTTTCAGCGCTTCTTTCCGACCGGCGTGCTGGTCGCCACGACGCGCGGTTGCCCCTACGACTGCACGTTTTGCTCGATCATCGAAATTTATCGCCGGACGACGCGGTTCCGAAGCCACGAGGCGGTCATCGAGGATATCCGGCAGCAGACATCGTTGAGCGGTCGCCGCTACGTGTACTTCGCCGACGACAACTTCACTGCCCATATCCACAAGTGCAAGGCGCTGCTCCGCAGCATCATCGACGCCAAGCTGAACATCAAATTTTCAGCACAGTGCCGTCTCGAGTTCACAAAGGACGATGAGTTCGTTGAATTGATGAAGGCTGCCGGCTGCTATATGGTGTTCATCGGGTACGAGTCGATCAACCCGCAGACGCTGCTCGACTTCTCCAAGCGGCAGACGGTGGAGGGCATCGTCTACTCCATCGAACGTCTCCACCGCGCGAAGATCCACGTTCACGGAATGTTCATCGTCGGCGGCGATACCGACAATGCGGAGACCGTGCGTCAGACCGGCCAGTTCGTCATCGATCACCACCTCGATTCGATGCAAATTTGTCCATTGTCGCCTCTCCCCGGTACCCAGTTGATGCAGCAGCTGCAGCAGGAACGGCGGCTGTTCCTCACGATGAACGCCGACACCGGCAAATACGAGCTGGACTACGGTGTCGGCAACTTCGTGCTCATGCAGACGAAGAACATCAATCCCGTCGATCTGCAGCGAGAGCTCGTTGACGTGTACCGGCGTTTCTATTCGATTAAGAACATCTTGCGCTCTGCCATTAGCGGCCCCAGCCTGGAATCGACGATCATGAAGATGGTGGGGCGGCACCTCGTCGGCCTGGGTCGCAAACAGACCAACGAGCACATCCACTGGTTGAAGCAGCACGGCTTTGACAAGAACTGGGACGAGTGGAACGCCCGCACAGACCGACCGGCCGCGCCGGCGGGTACGCTCCTCCAGATTGCGACAGGCCACTCGTGAGCTGGGGGCCGCGTCGATGAATGCCGATGGCGCCTGACATCACTGACGGGGAACACGAACAAGGGGAACGGCGCCGTTTGGCCCCGGGCACGCGGCTCGGCCCCTACGAGATTGCCGCCGCCATCGGGGCAGGTGGTATGGGTGAGGTGTATCGGGCCCACGACGTCCGATTGGGCCGCGATGTCGCGATCAAGGTGCTCCCGGCGCATCTCGCCGGCAATCGGGACGCGCTCGATCGATTTGTGCGCGAGGCCCGCGCCGTCGCGGCACTCAGCCATCCCAACATCCTGGCGATCTTCGACGTCGGCACCGAGCACGACATCGCGTATACCGTCACCGAACTGCTCGAGGGTGAATCGCTCCGCACGCGGCTCGGCCCCTACGAGATTGCCGCCGC
>DATCXH010001087.1:0-15749 GCA_036565925.1 Vicinamibacterales bacterium | reverse complement strand
CCGCCGTGGTCGCGCAGTACTTCAACGTCTTCGTGTTGATCGTGCAGTCATTCCAGCGAGTGCCGTTTTTGAAAGCGCTCGCGCCGACGCAGTCCGAGCCGCCGTTTGCGATCGCGCAGCTCGTCGCACTCGTTGGCTTTGTCGTGCTCGGCTACGCGGCAGGGCGCGGGTTCGTCCGCGGTGCGTCCTCGTCCGCCGTTCAAAGGAGCCACGCCTGATGCGCGCGCGAATTGTCGGAGGATGCATGGCGCTGGCGGTGATCGGGTGGACCCTGATCGGCCTCGCGCAGGACAAGCCGTTCGTGCCGGTCGGTGACCGGCCCTTCGTGCCGGTCACGGACGAAATGCTCTGGAAACCCAATCCCGCTGATTGGCTGACCTGGCGGCGCACGCTCGACAGCTGGGGATTCAGCCCGCTCAATCAGATCAATCGCAACAACGTGTCGCAGATGAAGATGTCCTGGACGCGCGGGATGGGGCCGGGGAACGTCCAGGAAGCGACGCCGCTGATCTACAACGGCGTGATGTACCTGCCGAACCCCAGCGATCTGGTGCAAGCGATCGACGCCAGGACCGGCGACTTGCTCTGGCAGTATCAGCGCAAGCTGCCTGCCGACCTCGGCAAGTTCATGCCCGTCTTCGCGATCAATCGCAACCTCGCGATTTACGGCGACAAGATCATCGACACCAGCGCCGACGATTACGTCTTCGCGCTCGACGCGAAAACCGGTGCGCTTGCGTGGGAAACGAAGATTCTCGACTACCAGAAAGGCGCGCAGCAGACGTCGGGTCCGATCATCGCCAACGGCAAGATCATCTCCGGGCGCGGCTGCGAGCCTGAGGGTGGCCCCGATGCCTGCGTGATCACGGCGCACGATGCCGTGACCGGCAAAGAGGTCTGGCGCACACGCACGATTCCAAAACCGGGCGAACCGGGGTATGAGACGTGGGGCGATGTTCCCGAGGAGAAGCGCATCCACGTCGGCACGTGGATGGTGCCGAGCTACGACCCGCAATTGAACATGGTCTACGTCGGGACGTCGGTCACGTCGCCGGCACCGAAGTACATGCTTGGCGGCAATGACAAGCGCTACCTGTACCACAACTCCACGCTGGCGCTGAATGCCGACACAGGAAAGATCGTGTGGTACTACCAGCATCTCGTCGATCACTGGGATCTCGATCATCCGTTCGAGCGGCTGTTGCTCGAGACAGCGGTCGCGCCTGACTCGAGTCAGGTGGCGTGGATCAATCCGAAGATCAAGCGAGGTGAACGGCGTCGCGTGATCACCGGCATACCAGGCAAGACCGGGATCGTCTACACGCTCGATCGACAGACGGGCGAGTTCCTGTGGGCGCGGCCGACTGTCCAGCAGAACGTGATCAGCAAGATCGACGGCGCAACCGGAGTGGTCACGGGCAATCCTGACGTGCTCTTCACCGCCAAGGGTCAGGAAAAAACCGTTTGCCCGAGCGTGAACGGCGGTAAGAACTGGCCGGCTGGCGCGTACAGTCCGCAGACCAACGCGATGTACTACCCTCTTCAGAACATGTGCATGAAGGTGACGACGCAGGAACCGGATGCGTCGTTGTACGCGGTCAGCATGCAGCCGGAACTGGCCAAGGGCACGGACAAGGTCGGAGCGGTGTTTGCCATCTCCGCCGAAACTGGCCGCACGCTGTGGAAGTACGAGCAACGCGCCGGCATCCTCTCGCTCGTGGCAACCGGGGGTGGTTTGATCTTCGTGGGCGACGCGGCTGGCCACTTCCGTGCGTTAGACGATCAAAGTGGAAAGGTGTTGTTCGACGTGAATCTTGGATCACCGGTGAGCGGCTATCCGATCACGTTCGCTGTGAACGGGAAGCAGTACGTCGCTGTGAGCACCGGACCGTCACTCGTGGCGGGCGGGGTTGCCAGACTTACGCCTGAGCTGAAGCCGGGCACGGCGAGCCAAATGTTCGTGTTTGCGTTGCCTTAGGTCACCCTGAGGAAGACTCTCAATTGCCGCACGGATGAGATTGCGCGAAATCATTGCTGCTGAGATTGACGCGGGTCGAATCTCCGAATAATTTGCTTCGTAACGCGTCGCCGCGAACCCCTCGAATCCTTTCAATGCAATTGCTCGATAACGATAGTTCTGTCTCCCGTCAGTCCTTCGACTGGCTCGTCGAGCTTGCGCTCAGGCTCAACCTCGTCATCGAAGTTGTCGACGTCTATGACGCGCCCGTGTCTCCGGTCGGATCGACCCGCGATGCCGCGATCGTCCGTACGTGGCTGACCAACAATGAGCCGTCATTGCTCGGTGCGGTTTCGGCGTCTGTCCGTTCGCGCGCGCCTGTCCCGGCCGTCGTCGAAGGCATGCAGTTCGTCTGCTTTCGCCTCGCCAGCGGCGGCGTTCTGTTGCTTGCCCGTAGGGTTGACTCAGAGGACGAGGCCGACGAGTGCCGCGAAGATCTCGAGGCAATCGGGCCATGGCTGACCGGCGCTATTGACGCCAGCCTGGCACAGCCCAACACGGTGAGCGCCGAGGGCTATCGGCTCGTGTCGTTCCGCCGCATCCTGCGTGAGGCGAGTTCTCGTGGATCGCTTCGTCAGGTACTTGGCGCCTTCATCGAAGCCTTGAGTGTCTGGGACGATGTGCGGGTGCGCGCGTACGTGGCTGGCGCATCGGGCGGATTCTTCGAGTACGCCTCGTCTATGACCGCGCATCCGTCCTCGACGGAACCGCTTGACGAGACGGTCTTGCCGCGACCCGGTCACGTCCTGCGGTTGACCCGCGCTGATGTCGATCGCGCCGGCCTGGCCCTCGACCCCGGCGACACCGTCGTTGCGCGCATGACCATCGGCTCGGGCACCGCGTGGGCACTGGTTTTCTCCGGAATGATCAACGACGCCGTGCAGGTGCGGCTGCGGGTGTATACCGACATCTTGCGCGAGTCGTTGAACGATGTCCTGACGACGAGTACCAGCCGAATCGTGGCCGAACTCTCGCGCCGGCATGCGCCGATGAACGAACCGATCGGCAATGTGGCGCTCGCTGCACTGGAACGACTGTCGACTGCCGTCGGCGGGCGTCAGGCGGGCCTCCTGGTCACGACGACGACAGGCCGGCAGGCCTTGGCCGTGGGAAATGCCGATCTGCTGTCATCGCTCGATCGTCCGCGTGGGACCCGGTTGCTGGTGCGGTCGGCGGACGCCGGGGGTGTGATGACGGTGCTGTTTGATCGCGATCACACTGCGTTCACGGCATTCGAGCGTGAGATCGCACAAGCCGGCGTGGCTGCGATGCAGCCGTGGATCGAGGCAGCGCTTCCGCGTGCAAGCGACGTCGAGCGCCGCGGCAGTGCCCGTCCGGTCGAAACGGTATTCGACCAACTGGCCACCGATGCTGTCGCGGCTGGCCAGCATGCCTCAATGATTGTGATGACGGTCGACGCTGCGACGGCGGCGCCAGGTCTTCTGCCCTCATGGGTTGCCCGGATACGTGCGCGGCTACGCGCCGGTGATCGCGCCGGGATGTTGAACGACCACGAGATTGCGGTGCTGCTGTATGGGGCGTCGGCGGATCAAGCCGCGACGATCAGTTCACGCATCGAACAGATGCTCGAAGCGCGAGGCGACTCGTCGGGATTCACCGCTCCGTTGATCGGTGTGTTCACGCGCGAGCCCGATCTGCCGTTCGAAGGGTCGCTCGTGGCGGCCGCGCGAGCATCGGCTGCGGGCCGCTCCTGATCTTCTGCCAACTTTTTTCTCTTGAAACCATCGCTGACTCTTCTCCTCAGCGATTGATTCGTGCACAATGGGTCATCCATTCCCATTGATGCCATGAACACGGGTCATGATCTGCTCCTGGATCAGTTCTCCTCTGAAGGGGGTCCGGACAAACGTCTGACCACGTGGTATGCGCAAGGCCAATCCGACGGCTTTGGCGATCGGTTGTTGATGTTCGACAACACGAACGCACCGTCGTGGGAAATCCTCCGCTTCAAGCCAATCCTGGCGCGGGAGGCGCGTTTCGACGCCGCGCTGCGCGAGCGAGTCGAGCAACTGACGTCGTTTCAACACGACGCGTTTCCTCTGGTTCGTCCGATCAAGCGACTCGGACACGAGGATGGTCTCGCGGTGGTCTCGACATACAGCGGCGGTGCTCCGTTAGCGGAGGCGTTGAAGAAGCCGCGGAGCGCAGAATTCGCGCTCCGTCTCATTCGTCAATTGGTGCCTGCGCTCGCCGCGTTGCAGCGCGTCGGCCCGGGTGTGGCGCACGGTGCAGTGACGGTCGATCGAATCATCCTCAGCGCCGACGGACGTCTGATGATTCGCGAACACATGGTGGGCCTCGCCCTGGACAGTCTCGAGTGGCCGCCCGCGAGACTGTGGGCGGAGTTCGGCATCATCGTGCCGCGATCGACCGCTCGCATCGACGAACGGACGGATATCACGCAGTTGGGGCTGGTCGTCTTGTCGCTGATGGCCGGGCGTCGAATCGGACCCGACGAATACCCGGACCGGTTGGGTGCGCTGCTCGACGAGCTGACGCTGAAAAATCACCTGCAGAATCCGTCGAACCCCGGCAAGTTTCAGGCGCTGCGTCATTGGCTCGAGCGCGCGTTGCAATTGAGCGGACAGTCGTTCATGTCGGCGTCCGAGGCGGAAGCGGCGCTGGTTGATCTGCAGGAGCCGGGCGAGTCGAGAGGCACGCAGGCCGAACAGGCATTTCGTCCCGCGCCGAAACCGGCAATCGCCGAGGAGCCGGCGCCGATGTGGTCGGCGGCACGTGGTCTGCCAGCACCAGTCACACCGGTCGCCGCACTGACCCCAACGCCCCCTGCGCCACAGCCGAAGCGCGCATCGAACCGCACTCGCTTCGCCGGAGCGATTCGCCCGCAAATTACCAGCGTGCGTGCACGCGTCGTGCAGGTCTGGCGCAGTGTCCCTGGACCCGTCATGCGCGTCGCCAGTGTGATCCTCGCGATATTGGCGATCGCCGAGGCAATCTTCATCGGTCGGCTGCTCGAGACGCGATCCGCCACGACCGGAGCGGCGACTGCTCCCGTCATGTCCTCGGCCTCCGCTGGATCTACACTGCAGGGTGCCACGTCCCCTGCAGTGAACGAGTCATCCGCGGCTCCTGCAGATGCCAAGCCGGTCGAGCGGCCCGCGTCTGTCGCGTCGCTCCCGTTGGTTGTGGCGACAGCGACGGTTGATCCGAAGGTGCCCCCGATCAAGACGCTTCCGCCGCCGCCTCCGGCCGTGCGAACCGGGGGGATCCGATTGTCTACGCCGATCGAGCTGACCGTCCTCGATGGCGATCGCGTCGTGGGGTCGAGCGCGGAAGGTCCGATTTTCGCCGCCGCCGGACAGCACGAGTTCGAGTTCGTGAACAGTGCGATTGGCTACCGTACGCGGCAGCTCGTCGAAATCAAGGCCGGCCAGGTCGTGTCGTTCACCGTTCCGGTTCCGAATGGAACGCTGAACATCAACGCCGAGCCGTGGGCGGCGGTCTCGCTGAACGGCAATCCCGTTGGCGAGACGCCGCTTGGCAATCTGTCAGTCGTTCCCGGCCAGTACGACGTTGTCTTCAGTCACCCGCAGCTTGGCGAACGTCGTCAGCGGGTGCTCGTCCGATCCGGCGTCGAAACGCGCGTCGGCGTCAATCTCCAAAAGTAGATCGTTACTGCGCCTGCGGCGGGGGATAGCGCGTCAGCAGCGTCTGTCCGGTCGGCGTCTGTCCACCGCCTTCGGGTTCGATGGTGATGGCCGCGCCCATGACTGGACCGGAGACCCGTGGTGGCGGATCGACGACCAACGTCGCGCGTCCGGTCGAATCGGGCTCGAATACGCCTGCACTCACGGAGGGCCCATTCGTGACCAGCCACAACTGATAGGTTTTCTTCGGGCCTGGTCCTGGCAAACGTGTTCCGCTCAAGACGACTCCGCGACTGCGGCTCCATAAGACCTGCGCGGACGAACCATCGGACTGCGTGCTGGTCAGGTTGAAGCGAATCAAGTCCGGCGCAGTCAGGACAGCGCTCACGGTCTCGGCGCGTTGCGCCAGTTGCCGCGCCTCGGTGATTTGTCGATTCGCATCGTCGCGGGCGGCCTGCACTTGATCGCTCGCGAGGCGTGTTGTCGTCGCGACCTGCTGCTCGGCTGCTGCGACCCGGCCGGCCGCATCGTTCAACCGGCTGGTCACCCACAGCACGATCCCGACGATCACGACGAATGCGACGACCGCGGCCGCTCCGGTGGCGATCGATCGGCGACGCTGGCCGTCCTCGTCATCCAGGTTCGCGTTGATGGCTTCGATGAACGAGCGCTGACGACCGTTCGTCGCGGCCTCTTCTCCTGCGCCGTTTCCGGTTATCAGCGTGGAGGGCTGATCGCTCCCGTTTCCGTTGCGCCTCAGCTCGTCGTGCAGATGCACGACGCGTTCGAGCGGCCAGGCGGCAGTCTTTTGCGTGGCCGCCGCGGGCACGCCGCCGCTGCGGGCTTGCAACTCGGCGAGTACCGTCTGAACGTTGGTGCACAACTCCTGCAGACGCGCCGCGTGCGCCTGCAACTGCTTCATCGGTTCTTCATGCATCGCCCTCAACGCATGGGCTTCTCGATCGATTGTGGCTTCGAGTGCACGGATGCGGTGATCGATGTCAGTGCCAGCCGGCGCGTGCTCGTGCGTCTGCCACTGATGAAGGGCGAGGCTGAATCGATCCAATTGAGCTTCGAAGCGAGACAACCGTTGTTCGAGGCCAGGATCGTCTTGGTACATCGCGGACGAGAATGATGATACACAAGAATCAGCGTTCTGCATCCAAGTGTATGCTGTGGACTTTCAAGGGAGAGCTATGTCACGTCAGGTTGTGGCCGCCGTTGCGCTGATCATGTGGGTGACGGCGTTGACCAACGCACAAGGCGGGCGAACAGTCCGCGACGGCGTCTATACAGACGCGCAGGCGACTCGTGGCCAGGCGATCTATCAGAAGCAGTGCGCGTCCTGTCACGGAGCGAAGCTCGAAGGTCTGCAGGGACCGCCCCTCGCCGCTGACGTGTTCCTCGCTCACTGGGCGACGCAACCGCTGTCGGACCTCGCCGGCAAGATCCGCAACACGATGCCGGCAGGCGCCGCCGGGACGCTGTCACCCCAGCAGTCGGCCGATCTCGTCGCCTTCATTCTGAAGTCGGGCGGACTCCCTGCCGGCAAGACGGATCTTGCGGCGGACGAGGCGACGCTGGCGAAGATCACCTGGCCCAGCGGACTCGTTGCGGCCGCGCCGTCAGCGAGCGGCCAGGCGCGCGTCTATCCGCCACTCGGCAACATGGCGCAATTGATGCGCGGCATCTTCTTCCCGAACTCAAATCTGATCTTCACGGTGCAGACACGCGATCCTGGCGCGCCCGCCAAGCCCTCGGCTGACAACCCCAATGCCGGGTTCTCATTCGTCGATTGGGGAGCTGGCATCTACGGTGGATGGGAGCTCGTCGACAACGCGGCGCTTGCCCTCGCTGATGCCTCGCCATTGATGCTCACGCCGGGCATCCGCTGCGAGAACGGACGCTTGGCGCCGGTCACCGATCCGGAGTGGATCAAATACACCGAGGAACTGATTGCGGTGTCCAGGCGAGTGTATCGGCTGTCGCAGACGCGGAATCAGGAAGCCGTGTCCGACGCGACGGGCGACCTCTCCGATGCGTGCGCCGCGTGTCACAACGTCTATCGCGAGAGTCGCGGCCGTGGCGGCCGCGCACCGGATCCGACTGATCCCTCGAACAAGGCCAACCGGTGCATGTCGCGATCGTCGCCGACTAAATAATGCCCCACACCGATCCGGTCGCCTCCATCGTCGGGGGACTCGCGCTGATGCTGGTGGCCGCGAAGCTCGGTGGCGAACTGGCGATCCGTGCGAAGCAGCCGGCGGTGCTCGGTGAGCTGATTGCCGGAATCGTCCTGGGCAATCTTTCGTTCGGCGGTGTGCCGGCCTTTCACTCCTTGGCCACGAACGAACCAATCGAGATCATCGCCGGAATCGGCGCACTGATTCTGCTGTTCGAGGTCGGCATCGAGTCCACTGTTGGACAGATGCTGAAGGTCGGTCTCACCTCTTTCCTGGTCGCAGTACTCGGCGTCGTCCTCCCATTTGCGCTTGGCTGGGCAGTGAGTACGTGGCTGCTGCCGTCTGCCAGCCCCTATGTGCACGCGTTCATCGGCGCCACATTGACCGCGACGAGTGTGGGCATCACCGCGCGGGTGCTTCAGGATCTCGGTGCCTCGCGGACGCCGGAAGCTCGGATCATTCTTGGCGCGGCTGTCATCGACGATGTGCTCGGGCTGGTCATTCTCGGTGCAGTCAGTGGCGTGATCGCTGCGGCTGCGCAGAGTGCGGCGTTCTCGGTGTGGTCGATCGCACGAATCGCCGCGGCCGCGATGATCTTTCTGGTTGGCGCGCTGCTGCTCGGTATCTACGCCGCGCCGCGACTGTTTGCGGTGGCGTCACTGCTGCAGGGGCGGGGCGTTTTGCTCACGCTCAGCCTGAGTTTCTGCTTCGTGATGGCGTGGACCTCCAGCCTGATTGGGCTGGCACCGATCGTCGGTGCGTTCGCCGCCGGCCTTGTGCTCGAGGACGTCCATTTCAAGGATTTCATGAGCCGTGGCGAGCGCTCACTCGAGGATCTGATTCGGCCGATCTCGGATGCCTTTGTGCCCATTTTCTTCGTGCTCATGGGCCTGCGCACTGATTTGGGCGCGTTTATATCGGGCGGTTCGCTGGAACTGGCCGCCGCCCTCATCGTAGTAGCCATCATTGGTAAGCAGGCGTGCGCGCTCGGGGTCACATTACCGGGTGTGAATCGTCTGGCGGTGGGTATCGGCATGATTCCGAGAGGCGAAGTCGGGCTGATCTTTGCTAATGTCGGCGCCGGGCTGATGCTCGACGGCGTCCCGGTCATCGGGCCCTCGATCTTTTCGGCCGTGGTGGTGATGGTGATCGTGACCACGCTGGTCACGCCGCCGGCGCTCAAGTGGAGTCTTGAACGCGCTAACATGTCGCCTCGTTCGAGAGTGCGTCCATGAAGAAACTGAGCGGCTGGCAGAAGGTCGGGCTCTTCGCCGGAATCGGCTGTTTCTCCTTTCTGGCCCTCCTCGTCGTGGGCTTTGCGATTGCCGTTTTCTACGCGAAATCCACCCTCGCCGATCTCGGCGATACGACGCCGACGCAGGTCGAGCGCACCATTCCGATTCAGACGCCGCCCGCCGAGGCGCCTCCGCCAGGCACGCGGTCGGCAACACCGACAGCGAACGGACCGATGCAGCTGAATGTCGATCTGCAGGAGGGGACGTTCGATATCAAGCCGGGCGAGCCGAATGGCCGCGTGCAGGTCGAGGGTCAGTTCTCAGAAGCGTTGTACGAACTAACACAGCATACCGAGACGCAGAACGGCACACCGCGCACGACGATTCGTTTTCGATCGAAGGCTCCCGTGTGGGCGCGGATCCTCGCTGGGATCGGCAACGACAACGATAACCGGCCGAAGCTGACGCTGCTCATTCCGCCGGCAGTGCCAATCGATTTGTCGTTGAAGGTGAGCATGGGTGAATCGCGGATCGATCTCGGCGGCCTGACACTGAACGATCTCAGCCTCGAGCTGACGATGGGCAATCACGAGGTCGATTTCCGGCAACCTGTCGTCGATGGGGTTACGAGCCTGCGTCTGGAGACGAGGATGGGGAATGTCAGGGTCCAGAATCTTGGGAACGCGCGAGCCAAGAGCGTGGATGCCTCGGGCAGCATGGGCAACCTGACTGCCGATCTGGGCGGCGAGTGGAAGCCCGGCAGCGAGGCTGAGCTGTCGTTCACGCAATCAATGGGTGAAGTGCGCGTCAACGTTCCCACCAACGTTCGATTGCAGGCCGACGTACGCGATGCTGGAGGGAAGACGCGGAACGTCGAGCCCGACGGCGATGAAACGAAAGATCCCAAGGCACCCGTCATCAGGGTGCGCGTGTCGACGTCGATGGGTGAAGGCCGCGTGACCCGTTACTAATCGATGAAACGACTCACCAGGCATCTCTACTTCTGGGTCCTGCTCGCGATCGTCGCGGGTGGAACACTCGGCTATCTCAACCCGCCGATGGGGGTGGCCTTGAAGCCGTTTGGCGACGGCTTCATCTCGCTGGTCAAGATGCTGATCAGCCCGATCATCTTCTGCACCGTCGTCCTTGGGATTGCCGGCGCCGGAGACATGAAGAAGGTCGGGCGCGTTGGCGGCAAAGCGCTGATCTACTTCGAAGTCGTGTCGACGTTCGCGTTGGCCATCGGCGTCGTCGTGGCCAACGTCATTCAACCGGGCGCGGGCTTCAATGCCGATCCCGCGACGCTGGACGCGAACGCCGTTGCCGACTACGCCAAGCGCGCGACGACGCAGACGACGACCGCCTTCATCCTTCGCATCATTCCGGCGACGTTCCTCGACGCGTTTACCGGCTCGGGCGATCTGCTTCAGGTCCTGTTCGTCGCCGTGCTCTTCGGCTATGCGATGACCCACATGGGTTCGCGCGGCGAGATCGTGCACAAGTTCATCGATTCCGCGTCGCACATCTTCTTCGCGATGATGAACGCGCTGATGAAGCTGGCGCCGATCGGCGCCGGTGGAGCGATGGCGTTCACGATCGGGCGTTACGGTGTGGAAGCGCTACGGCCGCTCGCCCTGCTGATGGGCAGCTTCTACCTGACGTGCCTGGTATTCGTGCTCGTCGTGCTGGGTTCAATCGCCGCGTACACCGGCTTCAGCATCGTGCGCTTCATCCTCTACATCCGCGAGGAGCTGCTGACGGTCCTCGGCACGTCCTCATCGGAGTCGGCGCTCGTGCCGCTCATGCAAAAGCTCGAGCGGCTGGGATGTCCGAGATCGGTCGTTGGCCTCGTGGTGCCGTCGGGCTATTCGTTCAATCTCGATGGCACCAATATCTACCTGACAATGGCCGCGCTGTTCGTGGCGCAAGCGCTCAACATCGAGCTGACCATCGTGCAGCAGCTGACGCTGCTTGGTGTGGCCATGCTCACCTCGAAGGGGGCATCGGGCGTGACCGGTGCCGGCTTCATCACGCTCGCAGCGACGCTGGCCGTCGTTCCATCGATCCCGGTGGCGGGGCTCGCACTCATCCTTGGCGTGGACCGCTTCATGTCAGAGGCACGCTCGTTGACGAATTTCATCGGGAACGGTGTTGCCGCCATCGTCGTGTCGCGTTGGGAGCGCGAGCTCGACACGGTCACACTCACCCGCGAACTGGCCTCGGGGCCTCACCGGTCGGTCAATCCGCGCGAAGCAGCTCCGGAGTCCCGGGTCATCTCCGGATAAGATCCAGTCAGTAGCTGGTAGGCGGTAGCCAGTAGCTGGCCAGTTAGTCCGCAGCGGTCGCTACCAGTTACGAGTTAGCGAGAGGCGCCATGGAAATCGATCGCAGACTGTTCATCGCGAGCCTGGGTGGAACGACGGCCGTCAGCCTGTTGAGCGACGAAGCGAAGGCCGACGCGCTCGAGGAGTACATGAGCGCGCGTTTGAATGAAGCCGTTGCGGCGCGGACGCCGGCGGCGCGGACGCCGGCGACGGCGCAGTCAACGCCGCCTGCGGAACCGTTCCCGACAGCTGCTGAAATCGAAGCACAGATCGAGACGCGTCCAACGCGGCGCGGCGTGGGCAATCTGTTTACGGCGCGTACGGGCAACGTCAAGCGCCTCGACAAGATGCCTTCGAACCCTCGCCTCGTGGACTTCTTCACAATGCGATTCAATAACACGTCGAATCATTGCCTGCAGAGCGCGACCAAGGCGCTGCGCAACGGCATGGCGGAAGAAGTGGTGCTCGCTTGTCTGCTGCATGACGTGGTGCAGGAAATCATCAAGGTCGATCACGGGTGGTGGGGGGCGCAGTTATTCGAGCCGTACATCTCGGAGAAGACGGCGTTCGCGATCCGCTATCACCAGGCGCTTCGCTTCTACGCCGATCCGGCCAACGGCTACGAGTACCCCGATCTGTATCGCCGCATCTTCGGTCGCGACTACCGGCCCGAGCCGTATATCGAAGCCACCTACCAGATGGTGCGCAAGCACAAGTGGTACGGCGAGGCGCGGATGGTTACGGTAAACGATCTGTATGCGTTTGACGCCAATGCGCAAGTGAGCCTCGAGCCCTTCGTCGACATCATCGGCCGGCACTTCAAGCAGCCGAAGGAAGGCCTTGGCTACGACAACAGTCCGGTGGCCCACATGTGGCGTACGATCGAGCGCCCCGACGCGCCTCTCTAGGAATCAGGTATCAGGAAGCGGGAATCAGCGGTCAGCAGCCCTGAATCCTGCTCTGACTCCTGATTCCTGGTTCTTCTAGGTGCAGAGCCCGTCACCCGTTCGCAGGATGTCGCGCAGCCACCATTCGTGCTTCTCGTGGATCTGCACGACGCGCGAGAAGAGATCGACGGTGCCGGGATCGTTGTGCTCTTCGGCCACTTTGACCGCCTTGCGCAGTTGGCTGATCACCACCAGTGCGTGGCGGTTGGCTTCTTCCACCATATCGCGCATGTTGGCGTACGGCGCCGCAGGCGACACGCTCGCCAGATCCGTAGCCTCGATCGGATGCGCCGGCGGATCCTGACCGATCATCCGAACGCGCTCGGCCAGCTCGTCGAGTGTCGAGAGCACCTCCTCGGCAAACTTGTCGAACAACTTGTGAAGGTCGCGAAAGAGCGGACCGAAGGTTTGCCAGTGGTAATGCTTGTAGTTGGCGTAGAGGACGAACGTGTTGGCCACTTGCCGTCGCAGCTCCTGAACGACGGGACTATCCAGACTGTTTTCGCGGGTCAGTTCGCGTTGATTCGCCTGTGCCTGTGCATCGGATTGTTTCGCTGTCGAAGCCATATGAACACTCCTGTCGGCCTGAACCACGATGCAAAGTCAGGTCCTGCGTTCGGCTCGTCAGTCACACGCGAGCTGAGCGGCGATTGAGCCGTCTCGCCGCGATGAGCACTCCGACCATCACGACAACACCCCAGACGATCGCCAAGCCAAACACCACTTCCTTCATCTCGCCCCACGGTGTGATCTGCAGAATCAGCATGGCGAGGGCCAGGCCGATCACGTACACCAGCGGCATCACCAGTAGAACGAGCGCAGCGGTGATGAACGCAGCGCGGGTCTCGGTCTCGCTCTCAGCCATGACCTGATCATGCCGCGAATGCCCGTGGCTTGAACAGGTCGCGCTGCTCCAGCACGAGCGCGCCGGTGCCGGCAATCAACACAGCTATGGCCACGAACGGTCCAGCGAAGGGAATCGAAATGGCCAAAGACACGATGAACACCCCGAGCGCCATGCGTAGCCATCGGGATGTCTGTGGACGGTTGATGCGTTCGAAGAGCCAGCTGCCGATGCGATAGCCGACCATGACCGTGGACATCAGCAGCATCGCCACATACAGCGAGAGCAGCACTACGGCGAGCGGAATGCCAACGACTGTCACGGCCAGGAGACCGGGCACGATGGGTGTCAAGATCAGAATGCCAACCCCGGTGAGGACGGACCCGCAGCCAACGTGACGCAAGTACCAATCAGAAGGACAGCAATGATGATGCGTTTCGAGAAGCGTGCGTGCATAACGCCTCCCTGAAGACAGCGGTGCAACGTCTGGGCGGCTGCGTTGTCGAGATCGCCCCGCTACGCTGACCCAAAATAAGTGAAACTTTCGCGGCGCCCCCTCGCAATAGATGGGTAGGACCGTGGAATGCACCATGCCGAGTGCCCACAGCGCAACGCTTAATGACGAGCCAACCCCATTGAGCATCGGGCATTCCGCGTTGCGCATCGAGAAGATCGACGAAGCGGCACTGCTCACCCGGGCGTCCAAGGGCGACGAAACCGCCTTTGGTGAGTTGTATGCGCGGTATCAGCGGCAGATTTATCACTACGCCGCTCGCATGTGCGGTGTCGCCGCTGGCGACGACGTCGTCCAGGAGACCTTCCTTGCGGTGCTGCGTCAGGGCGGTCGGTTCGATCCAGCCAAGGGCACGGTGCCGGCGTACCTGTACGGGATTGCCCGGCACCATGTGATCAAGCGTCTCGGCCGTGACGGGGTGATGTTGTCCGAGCCGGTCGAGCTCGTGACATCCGATGCGATCGCCGCGCAAGACACGCCGCTCGAGACCATGGCGCGTGAGCGGATGATTGGCGCCGTGCGACAGGCCGTGCAGTCGCTGCCCTCGGCCTATCGCGAAGTGGTCGCGCTGTGCGACCTTCAGGAGATGGACTACGCTACCGTCGCCCAGGTGATTCAGTGTCCGATCGGGACGGTGCGGTCGAGGCTGCATCGCGCGCGAGGGTTGCTGTTGAAGAAGCTATCGGCGGTGCCGTCGATGGCTGAAGTGAGTCGAGTGTGAGCATGCAGGACCAGGTCGATCGGGAACACGCGCTCGCGGAGTGGCTGCGTGAAATTGCGGACGCCGATGCCGCCACCGGCGCGTCACCCGCGGTGCGTGAGCGGTTGATCGAGGAAGTGCGCGCGCGACGGCGTGCCCATCGCGCGTCCGCCCTCAAGATGTACGCGTTGGCGGCCGGACTCGCCATCGCGACAGGGCTGGCAGTGTGGAAATTGAGCACGCGAGCAGCTGTCGAATCCTCCTATGTCGCAACCAGCCCGTCACACGGTGGGTCGACGACCGCAGCTGGTGACGCTGAAGTCGCGACGGCGTTCTATCCACTCGCGTACGGCGCAGTGCCGGTGACGCACGGAAACATCGTGCGCGTGGCGGTTTCGCCAGCGGCGATCGCGGCGCTCGGCGTCGAGACGATTGGTGTGAACACATCGCCAACCGACGTCCTCCTCGCGGACGTTGTCGTCGGCGAAGACGGGCTTGCCCGCGCTGTGCGCTTCGTGCGGACCCCGGCCCGTTACAACGCGCAGGAGCAACGGCCATGAAATCGGTACGCGTGTGTGTGTGGATATGTCTTGCGCTCAGTCTGCCGGTTGGAGTCACTGCACAGGGACGGCAGTCGGGTTCTGCCGATCCCGATCGTGCCCGTGAGCTCGAGCGATTGGTCGCAGTAACTCGATCGGCCTTCACGAGCGATGTACTCGCAGGCCCGGTCGTGACCGATTCTCCGTTCTCCGCCGACGCGACCACCTCGGTGACGCAGGTGCTCGGCGACGGCACGCGTATCGAACAGACCACGAGCGCTCGCTTCTTTCGCGATCGCGCTGGACGCGTGCGCCGCGAGCAAACGATTCTGGGGCTCGGGGCGATTAGTGGCGGTGGAAACATGCAGACGATCACCATCGCACCGGATCCGTCGAACGGCACTGCGTTTACCCTCGACCCGATGACGCGCACCGCTCGCCGCGTGCCACGCATCGGCATTCCACTCACCGGGACCTCGACGGTTTTCATCAATGGCGCGACGTTTCGCGTGCAAGGTCGCAATGGAGGAGCGCCGCTCGGAGGCGCCGGCAGCAACCCGACGGAAGAACTGCTCGGTGCGCGGCAGTTCGAAGGCGTGAAAGCACTGGGTCGCAAGACCACGACGACGATCCCGACCGGACGGATCGGCAACGATCGGCCGATCGAGATCACCGACGAGCGATGGGAATCACCCGAGCTGAGAATGCTGGTCTACTCGCGGAACTCCGATCCGCGAACCGGTGTTGTCGAGTACAAGCTGACCAACATCAACCGCGCCGAGCCGCCGGCAGATCTCTTCACGATCCCCTCGGATTA
>DATCXH010001077.1:0-7010 GCA_036565925.1 Vicinamibacterales bacterium | reverse complement strand
CCGTCCCCCACGAAGCGCAGATACGAGCGGGCCTCGAGATGCAGTTCGCTGTCCCAGAGAACGACATCCGGCCCGATCAATCGCGCCACGGCTTCGACGACTGCCGCGTCTTCGCAGAGATCGAGGAAGGGCCACGCCGTGGCGAGCACCGCCGCATGCCCCCAAGGGTTGTGGATACCCGAGAGACGCTCCGGCCGGGGGCGCGGGTCGCGGACCGCAAGGTCGAGGACGATCGGCCGCACCGACTCGACGCGTGCGCAGGTGGCTGCCGCGTGGACGTTGCGGAATCCGGTTGCGGCCGCCGCGATCATGGGTATGACTAGACCGGAATGGTCACGCAACGGCCGCGCCCGTAGTGACTTTCGTCGACCGCACCGTTTTCGTAGACGACAGCACCACGCGCGACGGTGAGAACCGGCCAACCCTTCAGCTTCCAGCCCTCGTAGATGCAGGTGCCCTTGCCGGTGTGCCTCACCGTGCGCTCCTCGTCCAGATCGACCATGACCAAATCGGCGTCGAAGCCCACTTCGATGTTGCCCTTGCGTGGCCATAGGCCGAACCGCCGGGCGGGGTTCATCGAGTTGAGCTGGACCAGGCTCGACAGCGGCAGGCCGCGCTGGTGCACGCCGAAATGGAGCATCAGCGAGAGCTCCCACGGGAAGGAGACGACGCCCGGCAACTCGGTCCACAGGTCCTCCCCCTTCTTCGGCAGGAACGGCACATGATCGGTGCCCAGGCTGTAGACCGTGCCGTTCAGGATGCCGCGCCACAGACCATCCTGCTCCTCCTTGTCGCGCAGTGGCGGCGAGATCTTGGCGCGCATGTCGAGGTCGGCATCGTAGGCCGTGCGCGTGAGATAGTGCGGGCAGGTCTCGACCGTCACATGAACGCCGCGAGCGCGGGCCTCGGCCGCCAGCACCGGCCCCATTCCGACGGACGTGTGGACCAAGTGCAGCGAGCATCCGGTGCGCTCGGCGAGAAAGATCATGCGGCGGATCGTCTCGACCTCGCAAAAGGCCGGCCGCGATTCGGTGTAGGCGCCGAGATCCTGGCGACCGGTTGCGATCATCTCGTTCTTCATCCACGTGGCGATCTGCGTGTTCTCGCAGTGCACGTTGATGACGCCGCCCGGCACCTTCGAGAGGATGCGCATCGCCGCATAGACCCAGCCGTCGGTCGCCGGAACGATGCCGATCGGGTTGTCGGGCTCGTACCCGAAGTAGCACTTGAAGGAACGAACACCCGTCTTCGCGATCACCTCCGGGATCTCTGCGATGTGCTCTTCGCGCTGGATGCCGAAGTGAAACCCGAAATCGATGACCGAATTCTCTTCGCCGATGGTCTTCCGTTCTTCGTAGAACGGCAGGTAAGAGGGCTTCAGGTTGCGGATGTACAGCAACACGGTCGTGACGCCCCCCGACGCCGCGGCGGCCGTCTCGGTGCGCATGTCTTCCGCGTAGGGATACTTGACGCCGAGGTGACAATGCGGGTCGATCAGTCCGGGCATCAAAACGCGGCCCTCGGCATCGATCGTTCTCTTCGCCTCCGGCAGCGAATCGTCGGACCCGGTCGCGACGATCTTGCCATCTCGAACGGCGACGCCGCCGTGGAATTCACCATCGTGGCGCACCACCCGGGCGTTGCGGATGACCAGATCAGCCTTCATGCGCGCTCCTTGAGGATTGCTTCGATTCGGCGGCGCACGCCGCCCCACTGACTGCGCCCGACGGTGATCGGCGCGCGCGCACCCATGCCCCGGGCCCAGATGAACTTCAAGCCGAGCGCCTGCACCGCGTCGCGGTCGATGCCGCCGGGCGGTGCAGCCAAGTCGACGAGCAGCGCATGCTTGGGCAACAGCTCGAGCAGGTCCCGCCCGAGCACGCGAGCAGGCACGCTGGCAATGACGATGTCGGTCGTCGGCAGCACGTCGGGGAGCTCGCTCAGCTCGTGGGGTTCGGCGCCCATGGCGTAAGCGCTCGCCCGCTGCACAGGGTTGCGTGCCGCGACATGCACGTAGGCGCCGAGGCCGATCAGCGTGCGTGTCGCCAGCGAGCCGATCGTGCCTTGCCCGACGAGACATATGCGGGCCTTGTGAATCGTGATGTCCGTGTTTTCGATCAACACCTTCAGCATGCCTTCCACGATCGCCGGACCGCGCAGAAGCATCAGGTCCTCGTCCCACTCGTACTCGTGCAACCCTATACCCAGCGTTTCGCAGTGCGCCTTGAGCGTCGGATCGGCCCAGCCGAGGACGATGTGTGCGGGCTTTCGCATGCCGGCGAGCGTGTCACCGTTCGGAATGATCCGTTCCGGACTTTGGGGCGCGAAAAGGGCGCCATCGGGGGCAATCCCTGGAATCGGGAAGAGCGCGATGTCGGCACCGGATAGCGCTTCTCGCGCGCTTTCAACGTGTTGCACGCCTGCGATGCCTTCCGGCGGCCACGGGAACCCGTAGGCCCGCACCTTGGCGCCTGCGGCCGAGGCGCAACGCGCGATCTCTTGCTCTCTGCGGTCACCCCCGACGATGGCGACGACGAGTTGATTCCAGGTCATTGGGATCTGACAAAGTGAAGAAGTTCGCTCTTGGACATTCCGGCGATGCCCATCGCCTCTGCGGTTCGGCCACCGTTGCGGTAGTCCGTTCCCACCAAGGCCTGCGCGAGCGCGAACAGGGCATCGGCAACCGGTGTCGCGACGCCGGCAATTCCCGCCAGCTCGATGAAAGGCAGGAGACCGTGACCGAAGTCCTCACGGTAATAGCGATGCTGCAGGGAGTCCGGCGCCTTGATGCGCTTGTTGGCCTCGCCACCGGCGATCGCACCGACGAAGTCGTCCAAATCGGTGACGGCGGCCTCGACAGTGCCAATCGACTGCATCTCGCCGATGAGATTCGGCAAGCTGTGCCCGAAGGAGGCCGCGACCGCGAGCCTCTCATCGTCGAGGAGACGCATTGTCCGCGCGACGCCCGGCGTCATGGCTTGCACATAAAACGTGAAGTCGCCGTGCGTCGCCTCGACCCAAGCGGCACCCAGCACCGCGCCGGGCGGATGCAAGACGAGATTCGCATTCGACAGATCGGCGGCGAGCACATCGGCAACCGGCAAAGCGCCGGGAAACAGCCGACATGCAACGTCAAGCGCAAGCGTACCCCCGGCAAGCGCGGCAGCGCGCACATGCTTTGCGCGTCCCGTCACGGTGACCCTGTCGGGCCGATACTTTCGGGCCACATACGTCAGCGTCGAGAATTCCGCGATCTCGGGAAGATCCGGTCGGACACTGCGGTAGGCATGGGCAAATTCGAGCGCGCCACCGGTGTGGCCAGGGTTCAGCACTACCGGCCGGTCGGCCGGCCAGCCCGCTTCCGCCATGGAACGGGCGACCGGTGCGTGTGAAAACGTGGGCAACGCGACAACGGCGACATCTGCGCCGCGAATGGCGGCCCGGATGTCGCTCGTGATCAGCCGGGGCAGCACCACGCCCTCGCCGAGCACTCCCTCGTAGGCCACTCCGCCCGACGCTCGAAATGGTGCAAGCGTGTCGCTCGACCGATTCCACAGCGTCACCTCGTGCCCGGCCAGGGTGAGTTCCACCACGGCAGCCGCGCCGCCAGCACCGGCCCCAAGTATCAAGACCTTCATCTGGGCGCCTCAGTGGGTGACCAGCACGCCTTTGGCCTCGAAGATACCGCGGACCTGACGCACGTAGTGCTGAAAGTTCGGGTCTTCGTGAACCCCGTTCCAGCCGCGAGGACGAGGGATGTCGATCGTGAGATCCAGATCGACGCGACCCGGCCGCGGCGACATGACGATCACCCGGTCAGCGAGGAAAACTGCCTCGTCGATGCCATGCGTGATGAAGAGCACCGTATTGCGCAAGCGAAGCCACATGGACTGCAGGTCCATGATCATCTGCTCTCGCGTCAGCGCGTCAAGAGCACCGAACGGCTCATCCATCAGCAGCAGTCCCGGTTCCTGGATCAGGGCGCGGCAGATTGCGACTCGCTGTCGCATCCCGCCCGACAGCTCGGATGGAAACTTGTCGTCGAAGCCCGCGAGTCCAACCTGCGCCAGCAACTCCTGCGCGCGAACGACGTAGGAGTTGCGGTTCAGCTTCTTGATCTCGATGGGCAGCAGCACGTTGTCCAGGACTGAACGCCAATCAAGCAGCAAATCCGACTGGAACACGACGCCCGACTTCGGGTGGGGTTTGAGCACCTCCTCGCCGTCAATCGTCAACCGCCCCGTCGACAACGGAATGAGACCTGCAAGCAGAGACAGCAAGGTGCTCTTGCCGCAGCCGCTCGGACCAACGACTGCGACGAAACTTCCGGGCGTGATGTCAAGATCGACACGATCCAGCGCCAGGACATCGTCGCCAGCCCGTACCGAATAGGTCTTGGAGACGCCAGCGACCTTGACGGCAGCGGAACGGACCAATGAATTGCCGGTATCCGAAGCAGAACTCATTTCGCGCTTTCCTTGCGATACGAAACCTTGCCTTCGAGGAGAACGATCGCGAAGTACAGCAGGACGCCGAGCAGCGAGATCGAGACGACAGTCGCGAAATTGAGGGTCGTGTCGAATTGCTGGTTCGCCTGCAGCTGCAGATAACCGAGCCCTCGCTCGGCTGCGATGTACTCGCCGATGATGGCGCCGATCACCGCCAGCGAGATCGCAACCTTCAGTCCCCCGAAGATGCTGGGCATCGCCGCCGGCAATCGCACCTTGAAGAAGGTCTGGCGTTCGGACGATCCCATCGACCGGACCATGTTCACGAGAGCCTTGTCGAGCGATTGAAGGCCGACCACGGTCGCGATCACGATCGGAAAGAAGGAGATCAGGAACGCCAGGCCGATCTTCGGGCCCCACCCATAGCCGAGATAGAGCACCAGGAGGGGAGCCAGTGAGATCTTCGGGACCGTCTGCAACGCAACCAGCAAAGGGTAGACCGCGCGCTCGAACACGCGCGAGTAAAAGATAGCGAGTGCGAGCGGAATCCCGGTCAGTACCGCAGCACCGAAGCCCGCGACGACCTCCAGCAATGTGTACCACCCGTGCGTCGCCAGCAACGATGCGCTGGTGACCATGCGACGCGCGATCGCCCAGGGCGTCGGCAAGACGAACTCCGAAAGCCCAAGAAGCGGCACCGCGACTTGCCACAGGAGAAGCACCACGAGCGCTAGTGCGAGAGAGCCGTAGGTCTCGAGCAACGTCGAAGGTTCACGGCGTTTCTTCGCGCGCTTGCGCGGGACCGGCATTGGAACGCTCTCTTTGGGTTCAGGCATGGAGTTCAGCTCGCTTGTGTGGGTCGCAGCGCCCCGCGCCTCTCGATAGGGAAGATCCAATCGTTTCCCCACAGGCGGTCTGCCATCATTTCCCGAACCGGCAGGCTGCACAGACACCTCGTTCGAGGCGACGGGAACAATTGCGAGATCCACTCTTGGTTCCCGAGACGTCGACACTCTTGAAGATTGCATCGCCATGAAAGCTTTGCACGAATCGAGCCAACCAGACGCTTCGCGCGGTTCGTGCGTCTTCCTATTGATCACAGAGTGTGATCACATCTATAATTAGTTCAATCGGGTAAACCCGAGATGCAGGCGCCACAATCAGGGCGCCGTGACGAGGGACGACAGCCATGCCGCAGATCGCCGGAATCGAGCGCGAAGAATCGACCAGCCCGCCCGCCAAGCGGGTTCGCGGCCACCTTCAAAACCAGGTCTTTGAGCGCCTGCGGCGCGGGCTCATGGTCGGCGCCTTCGTGCCCGGCCAGGTCATGAGTCTGCGCAAACTGGCCAACGGCTTCGGAACCAGCCCCATGCCCATTCGCGAAGCGTTGACCCGCCTGGTCGTGGTGAACGCGCTGGAAGAGACAACCAATGGTTCGGTTTGCGTGCCGCGCTTGACTTCGGGCCGCCTTGCGGAGCTGTTCTCGGTCCGGGAGTTGCTCGAAGGTGCGGCGGCAGAAGCGGCCTGCCGCAACTGCACGCCTGCGTTGATCAAAGAGTTGACGGAAATAAATACCGAGCTGCTGGGGGCGATTGCCAAGCGCAATGTCTTGGGCTGCCTGTCCGCCAACCAGCGCTTCCATTTCACGTTGTACGGAGCGTCGGCGTCGGAGGTGTTGTTGCCGCTGATCGAATCGCTCTGGCTGCAGTTCGGGCCGACGATGTACTTGTCTCTTCTGTCTCCCGACATGCCGTGGGATGCGTCGGCGCATTTCGAGATTCTCGAGGGCCTGCGAACGGCCAAGCCGGCGGTCGCGCGGCGGGGTGTGCTCAACGATATCCGGACAACCGGGCGCTCGCTGATCCCGGCGATGGCATCGCACACCTCGATCGGCCTGCTGTCGTCGCCGCTCGACGATCTTTACTTCGGCGATTGATCGCCACCTTTGCGTAGGATCCATCGCACATGAACCCAAGACATGAAGAACGCCTCGCCGCACTGGGCATCACCTTGCCGACCGCGGTGGCTCCGGCAGCCAACTACGTGCCGGCGCGTCGCACGGGCCCCTATGTCTATATCGCCGGCCAAGTACCTACCGCGGACGGAAAGGACCAGTTCGTCGGCAAGCTTGGCCGCGAGGTCTCCCTTGAGGATGGGCAGAAGGCAGCTCGTCTGTGCGCGATCAACATCCTGGCGCAGCTGCGTGCGGCGCTCGGCGGCAGTCTCGATGGCGTCGTCGGTTGCGTGCGCCTGGGGGGCTTCGTCAATGCGGTTCCGGAATTCGGTGACCAACCCAAGGTGATCAATGGCGCCTCCGACCTGATGGTCGAGGTCTTCGGCGATGCCGGTCGCCACGCGCGCGCGGCGGTCGGCTGCGCTTCACTGCCGCGCAACGTGGCGGTCGAGGTCGACGCGATCTTCGAGGTGAGATGACCGTGGTCGCCGGCGCTTCGGCGGCCGACCCGCGTACACCCGTTCACATCCTCACCGGATTTCTCGGCAGCGGCAAGACGACCCTGCTTCGGCGCCTCCTCGGGGATCCCGCGCTCGCCGACACGGCGG
>DATCXH010001031.1:0-5316 GCA_036565925.1 Vicinamibacterales bacterium | reverse complement strand
GAGCCGAATCGATCTTCGGCCGTAGAAGTGACGCCCCAGCACTTCACCGATGAGGGTTGCACCATCTCGCTCGAAACGCACGTGCGCACCGGGCTTGAGCTTTTGCCCGGGGTGCATCAACGCTTCCCACACCTCGGCGGTTCCTTCGGAACTCGCCTCGGAATTCAATGCGCCAACTTCCAAGCGGCGAATCAACAGACACTCAACGGCCCCGCCACTCGGCACGCGATGACCGAGCAGCCGCGCGGGAAACACGCGCGTGTCATTGATGACGACCAGATCGCCTCGACTCAGATGCGATGGCAACTGCGCGAACATCGTGTGGTGTGCCTCTTTCGTCGCACGATCGAACACGATGAGGCGTGAGCGGCCGCGTTCGGCGGGCGGATGTTGCGCGATCAGCTCCTCAGGGAGCTCGAAGTCGAAGTCGCTGACGTTCACGATCCGAAAAAGCGTCCGAGGTCGGTCCGGCCACGCTTCGCGAGAAGGCCCTTCCAGAGATCGCCGACCTTCGCGATCCGCTGGCGCACGTTGTCGAGCCTGAAGTCCTCGATGGTCGCGCCTTGCTCGACCTCATCCCACGTCAGCGGTGTGGATACTGTGGCGAGTGGCTTCGGCCTCACCGAGTAAATGCTCGCGAGCGTTTGCCCCCACGCGTTCTGTTTGTAGTCCAACAACACGCGATTGCGCGGCCGCTGCTTGACGTTGTAGCCGAGGGTCATCAGCTTCGGATTCCGCGATGCCAGTTCGGTCGCGAGCGTCTTGGCGAAGGTATGCACCGTGTCCTGCGTAGGCTCCCGGACGATTGCCACATAGACGTGGAGACCGCGCGAGCCGGTCGTCTTGACATATGGCTTCATCCCCAGCGTCTCCAGCGCGTCTCGGACGATCAACCCACACTCGCGCACGCGTTCGAACGACGTGCCTTCGCTCGGGTCGAGGTCGAAGTGCAGGTAGTCGGGCCGGTTGTAATCATCGCACCGCGCGTACCACTGATTCAGATCGATGCACCCGAGATTGATCACCCACAGGAGCGATGCGAGATCGTCAATGACAGGAAAGTTCACGACCTTGTCGCCGTTGTGAGAGATGGGACAGATCCGGATCCAGGCGGGGCGCGGATTCGGCGCCTCTTTCATGAAGAACTGACTGCCTGCGGCGCCATTCGGATAGCGCCGCATCACCATCGCGCGGTCGCGAATGTGCGGCAGCAGCACGTCGGCAACGTCGGCGTAGTACTGAATCAGGTTCCCCTTGGTGATGTTCCGCTCAGGCCAGAACATCTTGCGGAGATTCGTCAGACGGACCTCGCGACCCTGAACCTTCAGGATCACGTTGTCGGTCGTCGTGGGAATGACAACTGTCGTTGCCGCGCTCATCGGTTGAGGACGCTCGCCACCACACTGATCAACCAGCCGGCCAGCAAAAACGGGACGGCGGCAACCACCAGGAGCAGCAGGATCATTCCGCCGGCGAACAGCCAATCGCCTGACGAGGGGCGACGATATTCGTAGGCGTGCCGCTCGAGGAGCACCATATTGCGATCGTTGGCCTTCCAGGCAAAGTCGAACAAGTCACCAGCGACCGGCAAGAGCCCGACGAACGCATCGATCGTCACGTTGAAGATCATCCGGAGTTGGATGACGCGCGGAATCCCGAGGTCGCGGCTATGCCAGAGCACCGCGATTGCGAAAAGCGGCGATACCAGATCGCCCAAGCCAGGCAGCAGGCCGAGTATCGGGTCGAGGCCAATGCGGAAGTCGGTACCGGGAACGACGAAGGCTGAGTCGAGCAGACGCGAAATGTGGCGCAACGTCTTGAGGCGCTGTTCCTGCCTTTCGGTCAACGGCCGCGGCCGGGCCGCGTGTTGCTGCACCCCTCGACTGTGCTCGGGGTGCCCTGAGCCAGGGTCGGAGGACACATTCCGATTCTAGGCCTTCAACCCCCATTTGATCAGCAACGCGCCAACGGTAAAGCCGGCGCCGACCGACACCATGAGCAGCGTGTCGCCACGCTTGAGCCGTTTGGCGTCCACGGCATCACTGAGTGCGAGCGGAATCGTCGCGGCGGTCGTATTGCCAAACTTCTCGATGTTGATGACGACCTTTTCTTCAGGCACGCCGAGCTTCTCAGCCGCCGAGAGGATGATTCGCCGGTTGGCCTGGTGCGAAACCATCAGATCGATACAACCTGCGGTGAGATTGTTGCGCGCCAGAATGCGTGCGCACGCTTCCTCGGTGTTGCGTACCGCAAACTTGAACACCGTTCCGCCATCCTGCTTCACGAAGTGAAGGCGCTGCTGGACTGTCTCGAGCGAGGCCGGCATCTTGCTACCGCCGGCCGGCATACAGAGCGCGTGGCCGCCGCTGCCATCGACGTAGTTCTCGAAATCGAGGATGCCGATCTCGGGATCGTCGCTGGCCTCGACAACGGCCGCGCCGGCACCGTCACCAAAGATGACGCACGTCGTTCGATCGGTGTAATCGATGATGCTCGACATCACGTCCGCACCGATCACCAGCGCATGCTTACTTGCGCCCGTGGACACCATCTGCGCGGCCGTCGTCAGCGCATACGTGAATCCCGAACAGGCGGCGAACAGGTCGTACCCCCACGCCCGCGACGCACCGATCTTGTGCTGCACCAGACACGCCGTGCTCGGAAAGAGCGTATCGGGCGTCGTCGTGCCGACGACAATGAAGTCGATGTCGTCGGGCGTGAGGCCAGCACGTGCGATCGCTTTCTTGGCGGCTTCCGTTGCCAGATCGGACGTCGCGACGCCTGGATCGACGATGTGCCGCTCTCGAATGCCGGTGCGCTGCAAGATCCATTCGTCGCTCGTCTCGACCATCTTTTCGAGATCGGCGTTGGTGAGCACCTTGGGCGGCACGTAGGTAGCGAGACTGGCGATGCGCGCACGGCCGACCGTGCGCGGCTTGTCCACCGTAGCCCTTGCGGAGGTGGAGGCAGCGTTTACCACAGGCGAGAATCCCTTCCAGGGGCAGTGAGCCCGAAATATTCATAGGCACGCGACGTGGCGACCCGGCCGCGAGGCGTGCGATCGAGAAAACCGGCCTGAATCAGGAACGGTTCGTAGATGTCTTCAATCGCGTCTTTCTCTTCGTTGATGGCCGCGGCGATGCTGTTGACGCCCACCGGACCACCGCTGAACTTGTCGATGATCGTCCGGAGCAGCTTACGATCGACTTCGTCGAAACCGTGGTCGTCCACTTCGAGCATTGCGAGTGCCGCGCGTGCCACCTCGCCGGTGACGCGTCCATCGGCGCGCACCTGCGCGTAATCGCGAACACGACGCAGAAGCCGGTTGGCGATGCGCGGTGTTCCGCGCGAGCGTCGCGCGATCTCGATCGCCGCTTCAGGCAGCACAGTGACGCCGAGAATACGTGACGATCGTCGGACGATCTCTTGAACGTCGCTCTCAGTGTAGAAGTCGAGGCGATGCACGATGCCAAACCGCGCGCGCAGCGGAGACGTCAGCAGCCCGGCGCGAGTGGTCGCGCCAATCAGCGTGAACTTCTGCAGCGGTACTTTGACCGATCGCGCACTTGGCCCCTGACCGATGACGATGTCGAGCTCGTAATCCTCCATTGCGGGATAGAGGATCTCTTCGATCGCCGGCGGCATCCGGTGAATCTCGTCGATGAAGAGCACCGCATGCTCCTGGAGATCGGTGAGCATGCCGGCAAGGTCGCCGGGACGTTCGATGACCGGACCTGCGGTAGCGCGGACCGGAACACCCATTTCGTTGCCGATCACATAGGCGAGCGTCGTCTTGCCCAGACCGGGCGGTCCGTACAACAGAACGTGATCCAGCGCCTCGCGGCGACCGCGTGCCGCGGCAATCGCCACCTGCAGATTGTCTCTGAGCCGATCCTGGCCTATGTATTCGTCGAGCGACCGCGGACGCAGTCCTGCTTCGTACTGCGCGTCATCATCCGATGGCTTCGAGGTCACGAAACGATCGGTCACCGGTTGGCGTCCTTCTCGAGCAGCGCACACAACGCGTGGCCAAGGACCATATGCATCTCCTGAATTCGTGCCGTGCTCTCGGACGGAACGAAGATGCGATGGTCCACGAGGTCGGCGAGGCGTCCGCCCCCCTCACCGGCAAAACCAACCGTTACGGCTCCGACCGCGCGTGCCGCCATCAATCCGCGAATGACATTCTCGCTGGTGCCAGAGGTCGAGATGCCAATCGCCACATCGCCGGCGCGACAGAGGCCGTCAATCTGACGAGAAAAGAGATTGTCAAATCCGAAGTCATTGCCAATCGCGGTGAGCGCGGACGTATCGGTCGTCAACGCGATCGCTGCGAGAGGACGTCGTTGACCGCTCTCGCGGTTGTACCGCACCACGAGTTCAGTCGCGATGTGCTGCGCGGCGGCCGCCGCACCGCCGTTGCCAAAGAGAAGCAGCTTGCGACCAGAGCGCAGCGCCTCTGCACACGCTTCCACAAGCCGGGGAAATTCGTTTCCAATCGATTCCTGGGTGCGCACGGCGACGGCCATATGCTCGGCCATTTCGGCATGGAGATATGCGGCGGCGTTCACAGCGGTCTTCGTCTCTGCCACGGATCACCGCATCAGCTCGCGGAGCGCCCTGCGCACCGCGTGCTCGAAAGAAGCGTTCGGATTGGATTTCACCGTCGCATCGATGGCCTTTTCAGCCTGTTGCCGATGATAGCCGAGGTTGAGCAGTGCCGAGAGCAGATCACCGCGCAGCTGATCCGCGGGGGATGAGGTCGGCTCCGCACCGGCGGCCACGGGCACGGCCACCTGCTTCAATCGATCTTTCAGCTCGAGGACGATGCGTTCTGCGGTTTTCTTGCCGATGCCGGGGATGCCGGTCAGGCGCACGACATCGGCGCGCTGCACTGCAGCGATCAGATCGCGCGGCTCCATTCCGGACAGGACGACGATTGCCAGCTTCGGACCGATGCCGCTGATGCCGATCAAGCGCTCGAAGAGCTGCCGCTCCACCTCGGTGAGAAACCCATACAACTGCAGGGCGTCTTCGCGCACGTGCGTGTACACGCGCAGCGAGACCTCCTCGCCTTCCTCGCCGAGGTTGTAGAACGTGGAGAGGGGCACGTGAACGTCGTAGCCCACACCGCCGACATCGACAGTGACCGCGTTCGGTTGCTTGTCGTGAACGCGGCCACGGAGAAATGAAATCATCCGTGCGCTGGAGGACGGTACTGCCGCCAGGATTTCGGCAACTTTTTCAGGCGAGTCTGAAGACCCGCCTCTACGGAATCGTCTTCGTAGAGGCGGGTCTTTAGACCCGCCTGCTTTA
>DATCXH010001270.1:0-14230 GCA_036565925.1 Vicinamibacterales bacterium | reverse complement strand
AGGCCGGGTCCTGATTTGTGGACCCGGCTTTCGTCTTTAGAAGTCGAACGTCACGTTGAAGCGCGCGAACCGCGGATTCAGAACCGCCGTCGGACGCAGCCACAGCGCGCCGTCGGTGCCGAAGCCCTGGTTGAACGCCGTTCCCACGTTCGAGTTGAGCAGGTTGTAGAGATCGATGGCGACGTTCGCACGGGTCCCGCCAAAACGCAGAATCTTGCCGAATCGCATATCGATCGAGTTCACTCGGTCACCAAAGAGCGACGACGGTGGAACCATATTCACCGTCTGCGTCGTCACGCCGGCCGCAAACGGCGTCTGACCGTTAGCCGCAAGAATGGCCGGCGTCACGGTGTAGTTCGCCGCGAGCCCGACGCCGTTGGTGGCCACACCCGTTTCGATCGTCAACGGCTCCGTGTTGGCCTGCGATCGCAGGATGCCGCTGACGAGCACGTCTGCTCTCGGAATGGTGTAGGTGACGAGGCCGCGCCAATTCATCTGCCAGTCCTCATCAACCTTGCAGTCGGTCACCTGAGCCGATCCGACGAGCTCCGGCAACGCTGCCCAGATGTCACAGAGATCGCGATGACCACCACCCGTGCTGAACCCGCCCTGCAGGACGAGGCCATTTCGCATGCGCGAGTTTGCGGTGAAGTCGATCCCCTGCCACGAGTAGTTCTCGTCGCCGAAGTCGCGCTGGAACGTCCGGTAGTTGCTGGTCGCGCCAAGCGGGTTGAGACCGTTCCGCTTCAGGAACGTGAGCGGCTGCCCAGCCGTGGGCAGCGGTGCGCCGAGGGAGGTCGGTCCGGTGATCGTGAAGCGGTCGAAGTCCGCTGGCCCGAGCGCCTGGTTGTCGGTGACGTAGAAGTTGCTCCACCACCGGCGGTTGAACGCGATGTCGACTGACAACCGCGGCAGGATCTCCTGCTGCAGCGCCACGCCCCACTGCCAATCGAACGGACGGTTGCCCCACCCGTGCATGATGTCGGGATTCACGCGCGTGGTGTTGAACGGGTTGCCGAAGTTCAGGTTTTGCCACGGACCGCACTCACCGTTGGCCGCCGGGTCCGTCAGGACGCAATCGGGTGCGAAGTTGCCGTTGGTATCGCCCCACGTGCGGTTGGTGGTCGTCTGCAACGTCACGCCGGGGTTGGCCTGAATGAAGTTACTTTCGTTGTTGGCCGGCTGCAGATATTTGCTGTAGTTCACCTTGATCGCCGTCTTGCCATTGCCGAAGACGTCGTAGGCCGCACCCATACGCGGCGTGATGTCGTTGTAACCCGTCACGCCTTCGGACCGCGGGAAGATGAACGGCTGCGGCATGAACCGGGATGCGGTGAGCGCGCCATTCTCACCGTCTGGGTACCAGCTCCATGCGTGCTCGTAGCGCAGACCACCCTGCAGCGTCAGCCGACCGACGGTCCACTGGTCCTGTGCATAAAACGCATCGAACCGGGTCCGATTGCTGAACTGGCTTGGAATGTACTGCGTCAACGAGCTCGGCACACCACCGAAGAAGGTGTAGCTGATCATGTTCGGGTTGCCGATCGTGAACTGCTTCTGCACCTGATAG
The DNA here is from genome assembly GCA_036565925.1 of Vicinamibacterales bacterium. Classification (GTDB taxonomy): domain Bacteria; phylum Acidobacteriota; class Vicinamibacteria; order Vicinamibacterales; family UBA2999; genus Gp6-AA40. Next base: position 12,660 of record DATCXH010001270.1, on the reverse strand, counting down.
GCCGCCTGGTAGCCGAACTTCGCGCTGTGCGCACCGGTCACATACGACATCGACGCGCGCCACACGTTGTGCTGTTGGTCGTTGCCGAGCGGGTTGGCCGTCGACCGATATGTGAAGAACGGCACCGGGATTCCTGTCCCCACAGCCGAGAGCTCGGTGATCGAGACGATGCTCTGATCCGCGCCGGCGCCGGGATAGAGGCCCCAGCGGCTGTTGAACGACGACAGGCCCGCTTCGAGGAGCAGCTTGTTGGTGACCGGTGAGTTCCAGGTCGCCTGGACGATCTTCTCGCGGTCGTCCCACACCTGGTTGCCGGCCTCCGGCGAGTTCGATCCGAAGCCGCCGATCGCACCGAGCGCGACCCAATCGTCGCCGCGCTGACGGCACTGATCGCCGTCCGGCGTAAACGATGACCCGCTGCAGTTCTTCTGGTAATCGAAGTAGAACTGGAGCTTGTTCCTCTGCGTCAGCTGATTCGTCAAACGGATCGCGCCGATCTTCTTGTCGTTGGCGTTGCGGGCCTTGAGGCTGGTGTCGGGTGCGTAGGTAAACGAATTCGGATTGCCCGCATTCCGATTACCGTAGAGTCCGGGCACATCGCTCGCAGATCCGAAACTGCGGAGGTTGCCAAAGAACCAGAGGCGATCGCGCTTGATGGGCCCGCCCATCGCGAAGTTGGTATCCCAGTTCTTGATCAAGCCGGGCACTTCAGTGATGCCGAAGCTTCTCAGCTCGTCATCGAGGTTGTTGCCCTGCGCCCATTCGCCCGCGTAGCTGAGGAAGTACGTCCCGCTGAAGTTGTTACCACCAGTGCGGGGAATCATGTTGAACGCCGGACCACCGCGGTCGGTTTCACCGAGCCCGCCGGCGATCGTCACCTGGATTTCCGACGCGTTCGCCGTGTCGTAGCCGAAGCCCGCCACGCCGCCGCCGTTGAACGCCGAGCCGACGTTCATGCCGTCGATCTGAATCGTACCTTCATTGCCGCGGCCACCGCGCGCGGTGAAGAAGTTCATCACCGGGTTCGCGCCGGAGTTGAGGCCAGTCGCCTGAATGCCCGGCACGGTCGCGAGGATGTTGCCGTAGCCACGCGACGCGGGCAGTACCGACACAACCTCGTTGTCGATGACCTTCTGCGTGCGGGCGGCAGTGTGAACGTCCACAACCGGTGTCTCACCAGTGACGGTGATCGTCTCCTGCACGCCACCGACGCGGAGGTCGGCGTTAATCGTGATGACCTGCGCACCGCTGACGTTGACGTCCTCGCGCTTCACGGTCGTGAAGCCGGCCAACGTGAAGGTGACCGTGTAGATACCCGGCGTCAGATTCTCGATGCGGTAAGTGCCGGTGCCGTCGGTCGTCGCGGTGCGTACTTTCTCAATCAGGACAGGGCTCGCTGCTTCGACGGTCACGCCAGGTAGAACGGCGCCCGATGCATCGCGAGCAATACCAGCCAGCGACTGTGCGCCGGCCAAGGTGGGTAGCAGAACGATGGCCGCAACAAGAACGGCCTTCGTGAAGAGTCGCATCAATGTCCTCCCATTCACTGATTTGGGTTCCTGGCAAACGCATCCGGCCCTCGCTAGACGGAAATTTGCAGGCGCAATATAGCAGGTTCATATTAGAAACCCGCTTGAAAACTATTCCGTTCATCAATGCACAGAGGGAATAAGCCGTACTGATCTGGCAGAGCTGTTGAAACGACCGTCCATCCGGACAACAGAAACAGAGGCGAGCCCCTCGATTGAGGAGCCCGCCTCCGCTACCCGCGCTAGAAGTTGACCGTGACGTTGAACCGCGCGAACCGCGGATTCAGGATCGACGTCGGCCGCCCCCAGGTGTTGACCGCTGCCGGATCGGGGTTGAACACCTGCTGGAATGCGGTCCCGGTATTGGCGTTCAGCAGGTTGTAGAAGTCGAAGCCGACATTGGTCGACGTGCGGCCGAAGCGCAGCACCTTGGCGACGCGCAGGTCAACCGAGTTCACGCGATCGGGATACACATCGCCAGGCAGCGTCAGATCGACGGTCTGGAACGCGAGACCCGGCGTGAGCGGACGCGCCAGGTTCGACTGCGTCTGCAGGATCGTGCTGTTGACGTTGTAGTTCGCCGCCAGCGAGGCGCCGTTGGTCGCCACGAACGTGTTGATGGTCGAAGGTTGAACGTTGGGCGTTGACCGGACCGACCCGGCCAGCAGCACGTCGATCTTCGGCAACGTGTACGACACCGAGCTGCGGTACGTCGTCAGCCACGGTTCGGTGACCGCGCACGCGGCCGACTGCGCGTTGGCGAGCACCGAGCCCACCGTTACGAAGAGTTCCGGCAGCGCATTGGTGATGTTGCAGTAGTCGCGGACGCCGCGGCCGGTGCTGGTGCCGCCCTGGAACGTGATGCCGTTCCTGGTTCGCGCGTTCACGGTGAAGTCCACACCATGCCAGTAGGTCGTGACGTCGCCGAAATCGTCGGCGAACGTGTAGTAGTTGTCCGTTGCACCGATTGGCGAGCGGGCATTCCGCGTGACGAAGGTCACCGGATATCCACCGCCGTTGGGCAGGCCGGGATTGCTGGGCGCCGTAATCGTTGCGGTGTCGAAGTCAGCGGGCGTCAGCGCGCGGTTGTCGGTGAAGAAGTGATTGCCCCACCACCGGCGGCTGTACTGCACGTCCACCGCCACGCGCGTGAAGACCTCGTGCTGCACCCCAACGCTGAATTGCCAGTCGTATGGTCGGACTCCCCAGCCATGCAGCACGTCGGGGTTCACCGTCGTCGTGCTGAACGGGTTGCCGAAGTTCAGGTTCTGCCACGCTCCGCACACATCGCCGCCGGTCGCGGTGTTGTTCTCACCGAGCCGGTTCATCACGTTGCAGTCCACGACCTTGTTGCCGTTCGAGTCGGTCCACGACACGTTGGTCGTCTGCTGGAACGTCGTCGCCGGATTGGCGATCGTGTACTGGGCGTCGTTGTTCGCCGCCTGCAGATATTTGCTGATGTTCACCTTCAGGGATGTTCTGCCGTTGCCAAAGACATCGTAGGCAGCGCCCATGCGCGGGGTGATGTCGTGATAACCGGTGACACCCTTGTTTTCCGGGAACAGGAAGCGAGTCCCATAGGCGTTGTCGGCAACAACGCCATTCTCGCCCTCGGGGAACCAGCTCCATGCGTGCTCGTAGCGGAGGCCGCCCTGCAGCGTGAGACGTCCGCGTGTGTACTGGTCCTGCACGTAGAACGCGTCGAAGCGAGTGCGATTGCTCGACCAGAACGGCGCGTCACGCAGCGTGAACTGAATCGGGTTTCGATTGTTGAAGATGTAGCTCAATGGACTGCCGACGTTCTGGAAGTTCTTCTGCACCTGAAAGGCCGCCTGATATCCGACCTTCATGCTGTGTGCGCCGGTGACGTAACTCGCTGACGCACGCCACACGTTGTGGAACTGCTCGTTCGATCCCGCCGAGGCCCAGCCCCGGTATGTGAAGTTGCCCACCGGCGTGCCCGTCGTCGGCGACGAGACCTGTTCTTGTACGGGAATGAAGTCGGTCAACGCACCGCCGGGAATCGATCCGCCGAAGCGGCTGGCGAACTGCGAGAAGCCCGCCTCGAGCAGCAACTTGTTGGTGAACGGCGAGGTCCACGAGAACTGCGTGATCTTCTCGCGGTCGTCCCACACGTTGCCCGCCTCGGGTGCGAGGGCTCCGAAGAATCCCGCGCCGACGCTGCCGAGCGCAATCCAGTCCTCGCCGCGATCGCGGCACTGCTCTGCCCCGCGCGCGAACGCCGAGCCGTTGCACACCTTCTGGTAGTCGAGATAGAAGCCGACCTTGTGGCGCACCGTCGGCTGTCCCGTCAGCCGAATCGCTTCAATCATCTTTGCCGCATCCGCGCGCGCCGGCAGGCTTTCATCGCGCTCGTAGATCCACGACGCCTGATTGCCCGCATTACGGTTGCCGAACAGGCCTGGGATCTCCTGGTGATTACCGTAGCTGCGGACGTTGTTGAAGAACCACAACCGGTCCTTGATGATCGGACCACCCAACGCGAAGTTCGTATCCCAGTTCTTGATCAGCGCTGGGACATTGGTCAGGCCGAAGCTGCGTAGCTCGTCATTCAAGTTGTCGCCTTGCGACCACTTGCCCGCGGTGCTGAGAAATCCAGTGCCGCGGAACTCGTTTCCGCCCGTCTTCGGAATGAGATTGAACGCGGGTCCACCGCGATCGGTCTCACCGAGACCGCCAGAGATGGTCACTTGAATCTCTGACGATTCGCCGATCGGATAGCCAAAGCCGGCGACGCCGCCGCCATTGAACGCCGACCCGACGTTCATGCCATCGATCTGAATCGTGCCTTCGTTGCCACGTCCGCCGCGCGCGGTAAAGAAATTGGTCGAGACTCCGGAGCTGACGTCGAGCCCGGTCGCTTGAATCCCGGGAACGGTCGCAAGCAGGTTACCGTAGCCACGCGAAGCAGGGATGGCTTGAATGGTATCGTTCGACAGCACCATCTGACGACGGGTGCTGGTCTGCGTATCCACGACCGGCGACTCGCCAGTCACGGTGATCAGATCCTGAATGCCGCCGACCTGCAAATCCGCGCTGATAGTGACGACGCCGGAGCCGCTGACCGCAATGTCGGGGCGCTTGACGGTCGTGAATCCTTGCAGGCTGAAGGTGACGACGTAGGTGCCCGGCGGCAGATTCTCAATTCGATACTGCCCGGTGTTGTCGGTCGTCGCGGTGCGAACTTTTTCGATCAGTACAGGGCTGGCTGCCTCGACGGTCACGCCGGGTAACACGCCACCTGATGCATCGCGCACGGTTCCCGCCAGAGACTGTGCGTGGGCGAGAGCGGGGAACAAAACGGCGGCCGCGAGGAGCACGGCCTTGGCGCAGTAACGCATGTTCAATCCTCCACGACACGGTGTTGGATAGGCTGGCGGTGCCCGCCAGCGACACGCGAATGACATCAGGCCCCGCGGCCATTCGCGCGACGGGTTACGTGGAAGCAAATCGCGCTGCCAACACCTCATGGGGTGTTGACTTGTGTTTTCAACGATTTAAAAGCCGAGCCAGGAGCGCGTATCCAAATACCGGGATACAGGGTTTTCGGGATATTGGATTTGAGCTGGTTGGTAGTTGGTGGTCGGGTTGGTGCTGAGTGGTTGTTCGCGGTTCTTGGTCCGTGGCGGTGGTTGGCGGTTACGAGAACCACCAACCACTCACCACCAACCACTAACCAGCTATGCCCAGCGGAAGCCGTGCTTCGAGAGCGGAAGCGACCGCACTCGAGTACCCGACGCGGCGAAGATCGCGTTCGCCACTGCCGGCAGAATCGGCGGCAGCGATGGCTCACCGAGACCGGTGGGCGGGTTGTTCGACTTGATCCAGTGCACCTCGATGACCGGTGGTGCCTGAGCCAGGCGGAGCAGCGGCACCTGGTGGAAGTTGCTCTGCTCCACCTGCCCGCCTTTCACGGTGATCTCCTGCATCATGTGGCTGATGCCTTCGATCACACCGCCCTGCACCAGGTTCTCGGCGTGCATCGGGTTGATGATCTGGCTGCCGATGTCGCCGCCGACCCACACCTTGTTCACCTTGATGCGCTTGTTCGAATCGACCGAGACCTCGGCCACTTCAGCGAAGTAGCCGCGGTGGCTGTACTGGAAGCCGATGCCCATACCGGTGCCCTCTGGCAGCTTCTTCGTACCCCATCCCGACTTCTCGGCAATCATCTTCACGACGGCCGCCATGCGCGCCGCATCGAATCCATCGCCGCCGCGTTCAGGCGCTTGATAGACCTTGTTGGCGAGCAGGTCGAGACGGAACTGCACCGGGTCCTTCCCCGCTGCGTGGGCCAGTTCATCGATGAACGACTGGAACACGAACGAGAAGGCGTGACTGCCTGGTGCGCGCAGTGCACCGGTCGGTACTCCGAGCGGGATCTTCGAGTCGCCGAAGTCGAAGTTCTCGACGAACAGCGCCGGGAACTGGATGCCGGCGATGTTGGCCGCCGGCGCATAGCGTTCGCCTTCGCCGAACGTGACGAAGTGATTGCGCCACGCGGTGAGCTTGCCTGACGAATCGACCGCGCCCTTGAGGTAATGGAAGCCGGCCGGACGGAACATGTCGTGACCCATGTCGTCTTCGCGGGTCCACAACAGCTTCACCGGCGCGTTGATCTGTTTGGAGATCCACGCAGACTCCACCACATAGTCGTTGGTGAGCCGGCGTCCGAAACCACCGCCGGTCTTCATCAGATGCATCGTGATGTCCGACTGCTGGATGCCAAGCGTCTGCGCGCAGATCGCGAGGCCCGCCGCCGGCGTCTGACTCGGAGCCCACAGTTCGAGCTTGCCGTTCTGCCACGACGCGACGCAGTTCTGCGGCTCGAGCGGCGCGTGCGCGATGAACGGATACGAGTACGCGCCTTCGACGACCTTCGCGCCTGGAGCCGCGAACGCCTTCTCGACGTCGCCGTCGGTGCGCAGCTTCGTCGCATACGCGCCCTTGCCGAGCGAGTCAGCCTTGGCCTGGAACGACTCGCTCGACTGCGCCGACGTCGGATGCTCGGCCCACGTCACCTTCAGGGCTTTGCGCGCCTGATTGGCCTGATACCAGGTGTCGGCAACGATCGCGATGCCGGGCATCAATCCCTGCAGGTTGGTCGTCCCCTCGACGACGATCGCATGCTTCACGCCAGGCATCGTCTTGATCTGATCGAGGTTGGAGGAAGCGACCTTGGCGCCGAAGACCGGCGACTTCTGATACACGGCCCAGAGCATGCCGGGCACGGTGAAGTCGATGCTGAACACTGGCTTGCCGGTCGTGATCGCGACAGTGTCGACGCCGCGCATCGGCTTGCCGATGATCTTGTAGTCCTTCGGATCTTTGAGCGGCACCATGCTCAGCGTCGGTACCGGCTTGGCCGCAGCGGCCGTGGCCAGCTCGCCGTACCCAACCGAGCGCTTCGAGGACGCATGCATCACACGGCCCGAAGACGTCGTCAGTTCGCTGACCGGCACGCTCCACTTATCCGCGGCAGCGGCAAGCACCATCTGTCGGATCGCCGAGCCGACCTGGCGCATCGGATCCCAGTTGGTCGGAGTCGCGGTGCTACCGCCGGCGACCTGCGCGCCGTACTTCGACTGATCGGCGTCGGCCTGCACGACCTTGACGGTGCTCCAATCGACGTCGAGTTCATCCGCGATGATCATCGGCAGCATGTTCTTGATGCCCTGACCGATCTCGGGGTTCTTCGACGTAATGGTCACCGTGCCGTCGGTATTGATCTTCACGAACGCGGGCGCGTCGAACCGTACGTTTGGTGCGCCGGGAGGTCCTTGTGCGAACAGGTCGGCCGCATCGAGATGCAGCGCGACGAGCATGCCACCGCCGGCAGCCGCGCTGACCTGAATGAAGGAGCGACGAGTAATCAGATTTTTCGTCATGTCTCCTCCTCTACTCTGCGCCGGCGCCCTGCGCCGTCGATGTCGAACGGTTCGTGCCGAGTGACGCCGCGCGGTGAACGGCTTCGCGAATGCGCGTGTAGGTGCCGCACCGGCACAGGTTGCCAGTCATCGCCGTGTTGATGTCCGCGTCGGTGGGACGCGGCTTCGTCGACAACAGTGCCGCGGCCGTCATGATCTGACCCGCCTGGCAGTACCCGCACTGCGGCACGTCGAGCTCCTGCCATGCCTGCTGCAACGGATGCGAACCGTCGGGTGAGAGTCCTTCAATCGTCGTAATGGCCGCACCAGCCGCAGCCGATACTGGTGTCTGACAGGCTCGCTGCGCGCGCCCACGCACGTGTACGGTGCAGGCACCGCACTGGCCGATACCGCAGCCGAACTTCGTGCCCTTGAGATTCATGACGTCTCTGAGTACCCAGAGCAGCGGCATGTCTCCGGGGACATCGACCGTGGTGGTCTTCCCGTTGACGTTCAATGTGAAAGGCATAAGGTGGCTCTCTCGGAAAAGTGATCGTGAGGGTACCGAAAGATCTGCGACGGTAATTAGACGGGACTGTCCCCAGAAAAGCAAGCACAGTCACTCGGGCAAAAGTCCGGCATAATGAATGTGTTCCACGGAAATACGATGCGCTGGCTGACTCTGTTGACGGCGTTCGCCCTCCTCCTTATCGCACGCCCTGTATCCACCCAGAGCACGACCGCGGACCAGACGACGCCTGGAGTGCTGGCCACCGGTATATCAGTGCCGACTGTCGCCGTCGACGCCGCGAAGAGCTTCGACGACTGGCTGGCCGATTTGAGAACCGAAGCGCTCAGCAAAGGCTACAGCGACGGCCTGATCCAGGAAACGCTGACCGGACTCACGCCGCTCGAACGTGTGATCCAGCGCGACCGTAGTCAAGCCGAGCTCAACCCTGGCTTCTCGCGATACGCGAACGCGCGCATCACCAAGGCAATGGTGACCCGTGGCAAGGACATGATGGCCGAGAACAAGGCCCTCCTGCGCCGCGCTGAGCAGGAATTCGGGGTGCCGGCCCGCGTACTGGTCGCCTTCTGGGGTATCGAGTCGCGGTTCGGTCGCATCCAGGGATCAACGCCGGTGTTCCAGGCGCTCGCCACCCTGGCGTGGGAACCACGACGCGCGACGTACTTCCGCAGCGAGCTCTTCGACGCCTTGACGATGGTGCAGCGCGGCCACATTGATGCCGGCACGATGACCGGATCCTGGGCCGGCGCCATGGGCCAGACGCAGTTCATGCCCTCGAGCTATCTCAAGTTCGCAGTGGATTTCGACGGCGACGATCGTCGCGATATCTGGAAGTCAACGCCCGACACACTCGCGTCGATGGCCAACTACCTCAAGGGCTTCGGGTGGAAGAAAGAAGAGACGTGGGGACGCGAGGTGAAGGTCAACTCCGATGCCGCCCGCGCGATCGCCACCATACCGAAGCGCACCGATGGCTGCTACGCGCAGCGCAACATGACCGAGCGTCGTCCACTGGCGCAATGGCAGAAGCTCGGTGTAAGGCGTGTCGATGGTGGACCGCTGCCGAAGGCAAACGTGCAAGCCGGACTCGTGGACGTCGGCGATCGCAAGTTCCTCGTCTATCAAAACTACGACGCGATCATCGCCTACAACTGCGCCCACTACTACGCGCTCACCGTGGGTCTCTTCGCAGACCGTCTGAAGTAGATCGCCGAATGTATCCGCCGGGTCTAAATAACAAGACCCGGCTTACGACTGTCCGTGAGCGCGTTCCTGCAGACGTGGGGCGGGTCTTGCTCTTTAGACCCGCCGGAATCAGACGCCAGCGCCCAATCTACCCGTTAGATAGAAAGCCCCCGTGGGTGCCGGTACTCCACCCGCAGGTTCAATCGTCACGGCGATTGTGACAGGCCCGGTGACATCAACACGCGTGCGGAAGATGCCGACGCCGCGCCCGCTCGCGTCGGGCTCGATGAGACCCGCGCTCACCGGTGGTCCGCCAGCGACGAGCCATACCTGATAGATCTTTCCGGCTGGCAGCGGCGGCAGATTGTTGGCCGCGAACACCATCCCGCTCTGACGGCTCCACAACGCGCGGCCGATGGCCTGCGGCGCAGCAGGCGCACCCTGCAGATCGACGCGGATCAGATCGGCGGCGGCGAGAATCGCTACTGCCGACTGCGTTTCGAATGCCTCCTGGCGCGCCCTGATCAGTTCGCGTTCGTTGGCGGCAATACGCGACTGCGAAATCTCGAGACGTGCCTCGAGACTGTCGACGCTCGCGCGCAGGTTCATCGCATAGAGAACGGCTGCTGTCGTCACGGCCACACACGCGGCATAGGCGAGCCAGTTTCCCAACGCCCATCGTGCGTGCACCTTCGGTTCAGCCGCGCGTGCATCGCGTGCGCCGACGGCGTGCAGCACGCGATCGCGCACCGCCGCGCGCGGCGTCACCTGCGGCACCGACTGCGCAAGGCCGGACGTCACGTGACCGAAGGACCGCACTTCCGCCGCGCACCGATCGCATTCCGCGAGATGGGCTTCAAACACGCGGCGTTCATCGGCCTCGAGCGCGCCGAGGACATATGCGGGAGCGAGGACGACCATCTCGTCATGCGTGGCGTTCATGCTCCTGCCCCCGTGGCCACCCTGGCGAGCGAATCCCGCAGCCGAATCATTCCGGCGCGAATGCGCGTCTTGACCGTGCCAAGCGGCTCGTCGAGCCGTTCGGCCACTTCACGCTGACTCAGTCCCTCGAAATACGCCAGTTCGATGGCGACGCGTTGCAGCAGCGGCAACTCGGCGAGCGCGCGGCGTACAGCGTTCGCTTCTTCACCGGCGATCAATTTGCCGACGACATCGGACGGCTCCGCCACCACGCGCTCGAGATCGTCGACGTCTACCATTTGCCCTTCCGGGCGCACGCGGCGTGCTCGAATGCGATCGATCGCTCGCGTCCGGGCCATCGTCAGGAGCCAGGCAGCGACTGAGCCACGATTGCGATCGTAACGCGCGGCCTGCTGCCAGGCCTGGACGAACACATCCTGGACAACATCTTCGGCTTCGGACTCGTTTTGCAGGATACGGAGGACGAGGGAATAGACCAGGCGTGAATGGCGATCGTAGAGCTCGGCGACCGCCGAGGCATCTCCCGAACTCAGTCGATCGAGCACACCTCGGTCTGCAACATCGGGCCCCGTCCGATCGACACCTGACCCCGACAACGCGGCCAGCAGCCACATCCTGGGAAGCTTACGTCAGGGAGGGAAAATCGGATTGGCTCGGGGGATTTGCAGCCGGGTCCGAAGAACAGGACCCGGCCTACAGCTGCAGAGAATGGACCCGCTGAGACAGCCGTGGGGTCTTGCTTTGTAGACCCGCCGTTAACGATCTCCACCAAAGGTGACCGTCACCCCCGCGCGAATACTAAAGGGCAGCGACGGGAACCCGAACGCCGCCTCGTAATCCTTGTCGAACAGGTTCTCGATACTCGTAAACACTTTGGCCTGCCGATGCACGCGATACGACGCGCTCAGGTCGATCTTCTGATACGCAGGATCGAGATCCTGATTGGGCAGCAGCAGAGAGTTGCCAAAGAATTCGTCGGTCAGGAAAGTACTGTCGTCGCGCTTGCCGGCGAAGTACGCCGACAGCGCTACCGCAGCCGGTCCATCCGCATAGCTGATGAACAGCGTGCCCGAGTTGGCCGGACGACGGAATGGCCGATTGCCGACGAGCGGCGAGAACGCGCCGATCTCCACGCCAGGGAAGGCAGGATTGGTCGCGGCGCTTGCGCTGAACGCTTGCGTGACCTCGGCGTCGAGATAGGTGTATGACGCACCGAATCGGAGCACGCGATGAACGACCGCATCGGCCGACAGCTCCACACCACGTGCGGTGAACGACTGCGAGTTGATGTACCCGCCAAACGCCGTCGCGTTGGCGACATCGGCGGGCACGCCGGCGCGAACGAGCGCCGTGCGATTGAGGAACTCGAGCAGGTTCTCGAACTCGTTGTCGTAGTAGCCAATGCGCGCGCGATACTGACCACCGCCGAAGCCCTGCTCGAGCGCGACGTCCCAGCCACGACTCTTCTCAGGCCCGACCGGTAAGATGTTCGTCGCGGAGGGTGTGCCCTGCACGAGCTCGAACACCGTGTTCTGCTGCTGGAACACACTCGGCGCCTTGATACCTTTACCGACGTTGAAGCTGACCTTGGTCTCACCCAATGCAGAGGGTGACGGTTGCCGCAAATACACCGCGGCCGAGAAGCGCGGCACGGCTTCGTTGCCGTACACCTCGTTGTGCTCGACACCGATACCGCCACTCAAATACGCGCGATTCGTCACTGACGCACGCGCCTCGACAAACGCGCCGCCGTTGTTGCGCGTCACCGTGGGATCGCCATCGACGACCTCGAAGCCCTGCTCGCGTTCCCACCGCGCACCACCCGAGATCGCCAATTCGGGACGAACCTGGTAGGTCGTCTCACCAGAGAGAGCCCGTCGTGTTGTACGGCTCTCGAACGTCGATGGAAATGTGCCGCCGAAATCGAGAATCGCTCGGCCGGTGACTTCCGCACCGTTAGCGCCAGTCAGCGTGACGGTGTTTCCGAGATAGTTCGCGCCGAACCCGAATGGATCGAACGGCGTCCCTGTGGGTGTCGGATTGATGAAATGCAACGTCTGTCCGGCCGCGCCAAACCGAACCGTACTCTGCCACCGGTCGTTGTGCTGCGAGTCCGCGGTAATCGTCGCGTAGAGCTGGTCGCTCTCGCTCGTGGAATCGTCGGCGACCTGATACAGCGAGAATGCATTGGCGCTGCCGAACTCGCCATCGAGCCACCGCAGCGTACCGCTGACATTGGTTCCAGCGCCGGCCGCGACACCAAATCGTCCGGCATAGGTGCTGCGGGTGTAGCCGCTGTTCGGCGTATTGTTGTCGGTCGAGAAGTACGAGTACTGCGAGAAGTAGTCGTAGCGGCGTACCGCGCCGCCGAGGGAGATCGAATTCCGGAAGGTGCGCAGGTTGCCGCCATCGATCCCGTACTCGAACTGGGGCACGCGCGCCGTGCCGCGCCGCGTCGCAATGTTGACCACGCCGGTCAGCGCGTCACTGCCGTACCGCACACTGTTCGTCTGACGCAGGACTTCAACGCGATCGACACCGGCTGTGTCGAGTTGCCCGAAATCAAACCCGCCACCAATGTCGTTGG
>DATCXH010001069.1:0-6545 GCA_036565925.1 Vicinamibacterales bacterium | reverse complement strand
GCCAGGCCTGCGAACATCAGCGCAGTCACAATCAGATGCACGTTGCCGTAATCAAGTGCCATCGCGAAGTACGGGACGACGATCAGGAATGCGACCGTCCACACTTTGGCGCGGCGATACGGCAGCTCGCTGCACAAGCATGCGATTGACGCTACGCCCAGCGCGATCGCCGCGGTGTTGAGGAGATGCCACACCCAGGCGGCAATCGGATACGGAGCCATCGACAGCGGTGCAAACGTGAGGATGAAGATCGGTAGATAGCGATAGTCCATCACCACGCCGCGAGCGAAGTCCGGTGCGTACAAATCGGTTCGGCCACTCAGCAGCGATCGACCCGCGGTGTAGTAGACGAAGAAGTCCGTGAAGTTGCGAACGAACACCACACCCAGTGCGGAAACGAGGGCGATGGCCGCGGCGATGAGCACCGCGCGTCGTGTTCGGCGTTGCGTCGATGAACCTGTCCCGAGCATCGTCGACAGATGCATGGCGTGCTTAGAATAGCCCGCAGGGCGCGGATCCGGCCCGAAGCCATGCTTCAGCGAGATCGAGTACGATTCGGCCACTCGAGAGGGAATTCGATGACACGGATTACATTCGTCGCGATTGTTGTTGCTGTGACACTGCTCGCTCCGTCGCGTGGTTTCGCTCAGATTGCCTGTTCGCGCGAAGGGCTGCAGCGCGCCGTCGATCTGTACGTCGCTGCCCAGACGAAAGGCGATACGTCTGGCCTCCCGCTGGCGACCGGTCTCGGCTACGTGGAGAATCACGCGCCGGCCAAGATGGACGAGGGGTTGATCAAGACCGCGATGAAGATCGATCACCATCGCAGTCTGCTCGACCCGTCGACGTGTCAGACGTTCACCGAGGTGATTGTCACGAACAAAGAGAAGCCATACGTCCTTGGCACACGGCTTCGCGTCAATCACGACAGGATTGCCGAGATTGAAATCCTCTGGACGACGACGGGGTATTGGCTGTTCAACGCGGACGCGTATTTGAAGTGGTCGTCTTCAGAAGACTGGGGCACGATTCCAGCGAACAGACGTGATACGCGCGCCACGCTGGTCGCAGCCGCCAACGCCTATCTCGATGCGTTTCTCGAAGGGAAGAAGGATCTGGTGCCGTGGGGCTATCCGTGTCAACGCACGGAAGGAGGCGCGCACATTGGCAAAGGCGATCCGATGGACAGCTGCGATGTTGGTGTCCCGAGCGGTGTGAACATCGCGAACCGGCGTTTCGTCGTGGACGAAACGATCGGCTCAGTGGTCGTGTATTGCACCTTCGGCGCGGGCGGCCCCAATGGCGGCAGCGGCGCGCCGGACACGCATCTGTTCCGCATCGAAAACGGCAAGCTGCGCTACGTGCACACGCTGACGCATCTGCTGCAGTCGAATTTCCGAGGTCGAGGCGCAGGAGCGCCGCCCAATACTGCGAAGTAAAACAACACGCGCCTTCCCACCGTATCCGGCGAGAAGGCGCGCAGTCGAATCCAAGGAGTAACGACCTAATTGTTCTTGTGTGGCTGATCGAAGTGCGCCTGGATGTTGCCGCCGTCGATGAGCGCGGGGTCGTCAACGGTCCCGCCGGTGAGCGCACCAAAACCGCTGATCGCGATATAGGCGCGATCCGCAGTTCCCGGCTCTCCGTGATCTTCGAGAACGATCGTGATCGTGTGAGTATCGTCCTTGCTGTCGAGCGTGCCCGGTTGCTCGATGATGACAATCCTGCTCACCCCGGCGTCCGGCGGATTCGGCAGGACTGGCTTCGAGCATTCCGTGACCGCGGGGTTCTTATCGGTGTGGAAGTTGTGGGCGCCGTTCGCGTCTTTCCAGTTCACCTCGAAGTTGTTCGACAACAGTTCGTCGCAGTGAAGCGTGAACCCGCGAGTGACCTTGATGTCATTCGAGTTGATTTGGAAGCCGCCGCCTGTAAACCGGCCTTGCAGGGGTGGGGGCGGCGGCGGCGTGCACGGATCGGGGTCTGGCTCAATCGTGGCGATCCTCACGAGCGTCGGAGCACAAGGCTCGTCTTGATTCAGTGACCTGCTGCTAACGGACGCGCTGGGGCCGGTCGGGGACAGCAATGTGGAACCGCTGCCGGTGCAAGCCGCGACGAGCGCCAGCCCACCGAACAGCGCGAAGGCAGCGAAACACCGCCGTACAACTGTGAGTGACATAGGGGAACTCCTTGTTTTCTGTATCGAAATCACGTTGGAAGGGCCGCGCGCGGGAGTGCAAACTGAGGGCCCATGGTTCCGAACTGACTGAAGAGCCAGTAAACCTCTCGGGGCACTCGGATTAGCTGTCCACGGCCCCTCCTCCTGAGGAGCGCGCACTCGCGTTGTTCTCTCAAGGCCGAGTGCCTTTAGTCTCCGCGCCGATGACCTGCGTGGGGGGTGACGAAACACGATTCGTCGTGCCCCGGCGCCCTCGAAAGAGGCCCAGCCGCGACCGGACGCGGCCTCGCCATCGTTCTCCGTTGCTCGATTTCGGAATCGCTCTGCATCTTTGGCATCTGTGCGCGGACCTCCGCTTGCATCAATGCGAAGCGGGTTCTCGCTTCCATGATTCGCACTGTATTTACCGCGACGTTTATTGGCTCTGCGTGCATCGTCGCGCTCGGACTCTTCGCCGCGCCGTCATCGCTCAACGCGATCGACGCGATCGACTCAGGTCGATTTGTCTGGCACGACCTGATGACGAAAGACGTCGCCGCCGCGAAACGCTTCTATGGTGGGCTTTTCGGCTGGCAGTTCGAAAACACCAGGCGAGGCGACCGGCCGTACGTGATCGCACGGCTCGGCGCCGATCCTGTCGCCGGGATCGTCGATGTCACCTCGCTTCCTGATGCCGCGCCACAGTGGATCAGTTTCATGGCGGTGCCCGACGTGGACAAGACCGTCTCACTCGTGAGATTTGGTGGCGGGAAAGTGCTCGCCGAACCACGCGAGGTGGCATCCATCGCGCGTGCAGCAGTCGTGAGCGATCCGCAAGGCGCGCCGCTCGGCGTCGCACAACTGCATCGTGAGATTCGCGGCGTCGTCGATCCGACGCACCCGGTCGCGAGTCGCTTCTTCTGGCAGGAGTACCTGGCAGGCGATGCAGCTAAGGCGCTCGAGTTCTACAAACGTCTCGCCGGCTATGAATCAGCGATCACTGATGCACGGCTTGGCGTCGAATACCACGTGCTGCGAACGACAATGCGTCCCCGAGCGGGACTCTTTCAACTTCCCGAATCGAGCGACGTATTGCCGACGTGGTTGCCGTACGTGTTGGTCGAAGATCCGCCTGGCCTCGCAACCCGAGTGACCGCACTCGGTGGGCGCGTGCTGTTGCCCGCGGACCCCGCACGCCGCAACGGGTCTCTCGTCGTGATCGCGGATCCAGGCGGCGCACCGCTGGCTCTGCAGAGGTATCCGTTTTGATACGGCGAACGTTTGTCTTCGCGCTGGCGTTGCTGACCGCAGTCGCGTCGTTGAGTTGCAACAGCGGATCTGGAATGGGGATGGGTGTCAGCGCGCCTACACGGTGGGGCGGTTCAGGGTCGTCAGGACGCCCGCCGGTCTTCGTCGGCGGCCCGTCGTAAAGTCGGTTTCGCGCGTCTCCGTTGGAGGCGAAAGGCGCCGTCTCGGCAGGCGCGCGTCGCGAACCATCGCGTTCCGTCGGTCGCGCGATAGAGTGCCACGAACCCCACGATCGGTTCGCCCATTCGTTGAGCCGCGATCTGTGGCGCCAGATTAAACCCCTCCATGTACGCCGTGATCGCGCGGTATCCCTCGCTCGCGAAGAACCTGGCGGAGAGTTCCACGCCAATGCGGTGCAGCCCGCGGCCACGATGGTCCGCATCAGTGTGGGCGTTGTACGCGTACAGGTTCGGAAAATCGGAGACAACGTCCACGTCATCGAGGACCGGCGCCGCTTCTCGCGCGTACCAGCAGTACCAGAGCAGGCGCCCGCCCTCGAAAATGCCAAAGCATCGGTCGTCCCTTGCGAGTGCTTCGAGTGCGAACGAACGCGAATAGCTGAATCCCTCCGACTGCGTAAAGAACTGGAGGACCTCATCGCATGTCAGGAGCCGGCCTTCGAGACCTTCGGCGTTCGGGGCCATGTAATCAGTCTCGACGTCATCGAAGGGATGGCTCGTGACCACGAAGACGTGCGTGGAGAAGCGACGTCCAACCGAGGCGAACGACCACAGGAGCGTGCGCGCCCAGCCCAGCCGCGTCACGCTCCGGCGTACGGTCGATGCAATGTTCCGCAGACGTCCGCCATTGTCGCGGGCGTCGGTCATCCGACGTACACGCGTGTCTTGTGGCAAGGGTGACGCACGAGCTTCCGCTCCTGCAGATTCAGTGCCGATGCGGTGCGTTCAACCAGCATAGCGCGACCGCATTTTCCCCGCGACATTTCGTGTCTGTTTGACACGGCAACGGTCGATCTTCGGACGCACTGCCAATAAAGTTCGATCTCCGCTTTCTTGTACCAGCCGGTCCGCGTGCGTATGTCGGCACCTGGATGCGTTCACGGCATCGCGTGTGCTCAAAGACTGGGCTCGATGCCCTTATCGTCGGATTCGCTGGAAAAACTGACAGTGCGGCGAACCGATGATCACGGGATTTCGTGAGGTGGTTTCCATAGAGGTGCCCCATGGCATGGCAGATCTGTTTCGGATCGATTGTCGTCGCCGTGATGTCGTTCTCCACCGTAAGCGTGTCTCAGGCCGCAAGCTCTCCGCAGGCGGGCGCAACGGCAGAGGCGACGGCAGCGGCCAAAGCGAGCCCCGAGCTGATCGGCGCGCTTTCGAAGGAGATGGGTGCGACGCCCGAACAGGCGGCCGGGGCTGCAGGAACGTTGTTTGGCGTCGCGAAGTCGCGTCTCAAGCCTGAGGAGTTTTCGCAAATCGCCACAGCCGTTCCAGGTATGGATTCGTTGCTCAAGGCCGCGCCATCTGCGGGTGGCGGTGCGACGTCGGGCGCGCTGTCGCAACTCGGTGGAGGGGCGAGTGGTCTGGCGAGTGCTGCGTCGCAGTTCTCGAAACTCGGGCTCTCACCTGACATGGTCAGCAAGGCCGTCCCCGTTCTCACATCGTTTGTGACCAAGTCGGGTGGTTCGAAGGCGGGCAGCTTGCTCGCGGGGGCTCTAAAATGACCCATCGACTTCAACACGCGCTCCCATGTCTTCTCGCTCTTCTCGTCGTCGCGGTCACCGCGTGTGGCCGCACGCAACAGACGCTCAGTCCTGAGGCCGCCAGCGCCAAGGGCGACGCGCTGCTCAAAGAGATGAGCAAGAACGTGTCGTCGCTGCAAACGTTCGCCTACACCGTTGACGAGCGGCGTCAGAAACCAGGTGCAAAGGGTGAGCGGACCGTGACGCGTCACGTCACCGTGCGTCGTCCGAACAAGGTCGCGTTCACTGGTAAGGGAGACGCTGGAGACACAGCAGGTTGGTACGACGGCAAGCAGCTCACGCTGGTGTCGCATCGCGACAAGGTGTGGGCTCGCGGGCCGATGCCGCCAACGCTCGATGAAGCGCTGGACTTTCTGTCCAACGAATACGACGTGCAGATGGCGGCAGCCGATCTGCTGTACTCCTCACCCTACGACGCGTTCATGACCAAGGACACGGTCGGTGGCTGGGTGGACACGCAGAAGATTGGCGATCGCGACTGCGAGCATCTCGCGTATCGACAGCCGGTCGTTGACTGGGAACTCTGGCTCTCCAGCGATCGGAAGCTTCCGTGTCAGCTCAAGGTCACCTACAAACAGGTTCCAGGTTCGCCGAGCACGCTGGTCACGTATCGCGGCGGTGTCGAGACCAATCAGGTGACCGACGACACATTCGTGCCGAAAGTGCCGGACGGATATCAACGCATCAAGATCCTTCGTCACGCGACGGTGATCGATCCGAAGCTCGACGAGCCCTCGCCTGAGAACACCAAGGCGGCCGCAGCAGGCACGAAACGGACCAAATAGAGCGGTGAGGAGATGGTGATGTCCAATCATGAAATTCGGCCCCGCCGATTCGCGAGGCGGTCGCGTACCTTCCGCGGCATTGCGGTCGCTGTGATTACGTTGTTCGTGCTCTCGACAGTGGAACTCGGGGCTCAGCGGAAGAGCGGTGGTGGGTCGGTGCGGCAGTCTCGCAGCACGTCGAGTAGTGGAGGGGCCGCGAAGAGCAACAACTACAACCGAAGTGCGAATACCAACGCCAATGCGAACCGCAACACGAACGTGAACCGGAACAACAACAACACAAACGTCAACGTGAACAACGTCAACGTCAACCGGAACACGAACGTCAACCGGAACACGAACGTCAACGGCGGCTACTACGGTCGGCCCGGTGGTGTGGTGGCGGGTGAAGAGGGCGCTGTGGCGGTTGGTAGACGCGGTGCAGTCGCCGTCGGTGAGGAAGGTTTCGTCGGCGTTGGACGGTATGGCGGCGTGGTTCACGGCGAGGTGTACGACTCGTACGAAGGCTGGAGAGTCGCGGCCGGAGTGACAGCCGGAGTCGTCACTGGAATCGCGATAGGCACGATGCTCTCGC